>JACDBS010000221.1 GCA_013694795.1 Chloroflexota bacterium
CGCTACGAGCGCGGCCTGCGACCGTTGCCCGGTGGCGCTGGCGAGCCGCGCGGTCCGCGCGCGATGCCGGGCGAGCGCCTGTCGGGCGGTATCCCGCCGCAGCCGATCCCTGAGCGAGATGCCCGGCGCGAGCTGGAGCAGGCCCTGGCGGAGATGGATGGCCAGAGGAAGGTAGATCGGCCAATCGGCGCCCAGCGCCCGCCGAGCGAGCGCGTCAAGGCGCATCGGCCCATGAGCGTCTTTGCGTTCGGCGTCAGCCGCAAGCGCCTGGAGCAGGCGGTGCGCGAGCTTGGGGTGCCGGTCAACGTGGCGCGTGACCTGGACGAAGCCGATGCGGTCGTCACGCTGCGCAACTACTACAAGCGTAAGCCGGCCGCTCTGCGCGACGCCGAGTCGAACGGTGTGCCGATCTACGTGCTGAAGACGAATACGACGCTCCAGATGGAGAACATGCTGGCGTCCCTGTTCGACCTCGAGGCCGATCCGCAGGAGGCGGCGCTGCGCGAGACGGCCGAGGCCATCGGCCTGGTGCAGGCATCCGGGCGACCGGTCGAGCTGGCGCCGCAAAACGCCTACGTGCGCCGGCTCCAGCACCAGTTGGCGGAGCGCAACGCGTTGATGTCCCGCTCGCGTGGCTCGGAGCCGAACCGCCGGGTGGAGCTCATTCCCGAGGACGGTCGGCCGTGGCGATGAACGGACGAACGGGACGGATCGTGCTGGTCGTGATCCTGGGCCTGGTGATGCTGGCGCTCGTGGCGACGAGCGTCCTGCCGCCGGCGTGACCGATGCGTCGCCGCCGCGCGGCCGCTTCATCACCCTCGAGGGACCCGAGGGCAGCGGCAAGACCACGGCGGCGCGCCATCTGACCGAGTGGCTTCGAGGACGGGGGGCGCCGGTCGTCCTGACCCATGAACCGGGCGGCACGCCGCTGGGCGAGGAGATCCGGCGCATCGTGCTGCACATGCGCGGCATGAGCGACGACCTCGATCCCCGCGCTGACGCGTTGCTGTACGCCGCGGGGCGCGCCCAGCACGTGGCGCGCGTGATCAGGCCGGCCCTCGAACGTGGCGAGTGGGTCGTGTGCGCTCGATACTCCGACTCGTCGCTCGCGTACCAGGGCGCGGGGTATGGCAACGATCTGGGCGAGGTGCGCCGCCTCCAGGACTTCGCGACCTTCGGGCTGCGCCCCGACCTCACCCTGCTCCTGGACGTGCCGGTCGAGGTCGGCCTGGATCGCACCCGCCGGCGCGCCGAGTGGAACCGCTTCGAGGATACGGAGGCGGTGGCCTTTTTCGAGCAGGTGCGCGCCGCCTACCTCCGCCTGGCCGATGAGGAGCCGGATCGCATGAAGGTCGTGAATGGCTCCGGCTCCGTCGAAGCGGCCGATGCCGCCATCCGCGTCATCGTGGAGCCGCTCATCGGGTGATCGCTAGTTCTCCGGCGGAACGCGCTCGACAATGCGGCCCAGGGAAGCGTGCGGAGGGGTGCGTGACGGGTGGCCCTCGGGTGCTCACCTGCGCCATAATCGAACCCCGAATGAAGGAGCCGTGCCAGCGATGAAGCTCGTCACCGCCATCGTGCATAACGAGGATGCCGCGACGCTGGTCGACGCGCTGCTCGAGAAGGAGTACCGCGCCACGCGGTTCAACTCATCGGGCGGCTTCCTCAAGCAGGGAAACGCCACGATCCTCGTGGGCGTGGAGGATAACCAGGTCGATGCGGTCCTCGAGATCGTCAGCGCCAACTGCCATTCGCGCAAGCAGTTCGTGAACCCCATGCCACCCATCATGGAGCCTGGCGAGTTCTACATGCCTTACCCGGTCGAGGTCGAGGTTGGCGGCGCCACCGTCTTCGTGATGCCCGTTGAGCGTTTCGAGCGCCTTTAGGCCGATGCGGCCAATGACTCTCGCCCGAAGTTACCCCGGAGCGGAACCAGCAGCCACGCAGGGCGTCCATTGCGAGTCAACGTGGCGTCGTGGTGCGCACCGGGGCAATTTCCGGCCAGGTTGGCGCGCGGAGCGCGACGAAGTTGGCCGTTAGTTCCGCTGGCGGACCACCACAACCAGCCCGCCGATGAGCACCACCGCGCCCGCCTGGGTCTCCAGCCTTGAGACCCATGCGCCGGACGTCGTCGCTTGCTGGCGCGCGTTCGATTGGAGCCTTCCCGGACTGAAGTCATTGCGGCGCGAGCTGCGCGCCCGGGTCGGCGAGGGGCACGCGCCGCGCATCCTCGCGCAGCAGGAGGCGGTGGGCGACGCCCTGGAGGCGGTGCTTCGCAAGCTGCCCGAGCGGCTGCTCCGCGCCCCCGGCGGCGAGGAGGACTGGAACGTGGCCCAGGCCTTCGCGCACACGACCGCGGCGCGGCGCTTCCTGGCCACCTGGGCCGCGCTGGACGCCGATGGCCGCGGGCCGGACGACCGCCCGCCGGTCGTCACGCCATCCGTCCCTGGGCGTCCCGACGCGACGCGCGAGGAGCTTTTGGTGCTCCTGGACAAGTCTCGCCGCCGAATCCGCGAGGCGGCCGCACGCATCGAGGGAGGTGAGATGCGGCGCTGCAACGTTGAGCACCCCCTGGTCGGGCATCTGCGCTGCGGGGAGTGGCTGCTCTTCATCGGCCTCCACGACTGCATGCATCTCGAGCAGCTCCACCGCCTGCTCGAGGCCGATGCGTCGCTCGATGCCTGAACGTCCGGCGCCGCTCGTCCTCGTCACGACGCCCCTTGGAGGACAGCCGTTCGGCACTCATGCGGCGATCGCCGCGGACGGACAGAGGCTGCTGGCCACCGACCTGTTGCGTCGGCTGGGTCGCCTGGGTGCGGCGGCCACGCCACTCCCATCCGTCCCACCGTCCGACGACGCATTCCACTGGGGGGGGTGGTTCACCGCCGGCGCGCGTGCTGTGCTCGGTGCAGCGGAGGCGCCGGTGGACGCCATCGGATACGCCGGCGGCGGTGCCATGGCGCTCCTGTCGGATGACGGGGTTGAGGCACTCCTCTCCCCGATCCAAGGCGAGGTGGTCGCCAACAATCGATTCAGTGCCGATGCGTTCGTCGTCGCCGGTGATCTCGACATGGCCCTCGCGACGCTCGAAGACTGCGAGACCGATAACGCCGCTCCCCGACGGCTGAACGATGCCGGATTCGCCTGGCGCGATCTTGGCGCGACGCCGTGGGCGCGGTTCGACGTCGACACGACCCTGGATCTTGCCCTTCTCCGGCTCGCCACGCGCCTGTCCGGCACACGACCGCTCGACACATCGGTCCGCGGCTACCTGGACATGGCGCGGTTGCCCGGCGACCGAGCGCTGGAGGTTCCGCATCTCGATCAGCTGGGCGAGGTCATCCGCGACCGCGGCGCCGAGCTTGTCGTCGCCGGACGGGTGCCAGGTGCAACCTGGCAGGAGCTTGAGACGGAGGCCGCGTGTCGGGTTCGTGGCGTCGTCGAGGAACGCGGCATGCGCTCCGCGCGTGGCGCCGGCGAGCCGCCGCGCTCCATCCTTGCCGCGCTCATGGCGCTCTCATCGCCGTCGGAGCTGGTGGCGGAGCTGGCGCGGCTGGGGGACGCGGTCGTGCTCGACTCGCGGGTGCTGATGGCATCGGTGGCTGGCTCCGCCGACGCGATGGCCTGGCCGCCGGAGGAGGAGCGCTTCGCATCGGACTTCGGCGACTTCGGCCGCGTGGCCACGCCGTGGCTACGGGAGCTGACCGAGGCCGCGGCGGGCGCATCCGTCCCGTTCCTGTTCGGCGGGCATGCCCTGGTCAGCGATGGGTTGCGGCTCATCGTGGCGGCCGCCTGGCAGGGACGGTAGTTACCGGCGGTCATGACCACTCAAGTGGCGATACGTGTCCCGAGGGCCAACTCCGGCGGCGTTCGTTCACCGGAGTGGACACCGATGCGCACGAAGCGCGCCCGGCGGCGCCGTTCACGCTCGCCGTCGACCGCTGGACTGGACAAACTCCGCCCGAGCCCGGGGTCTGGCGCGATTTGACCATCACAGTGGTCACACACTCGTCCAGGCCAGCAGCAGGCGGACCGCGGCGCGAGATGCGCTGCTAGACTGTGGATCGAGGCGCGCGCCGGGGCAGGCGCCGCACAAGAACAAGCACAAGACCGTCGGGCCGCTGAGGCCCGTTCAGTAACCACCGCGCGTGCAACCCCGGAGTGGATATGGATCACACCGGCCTGCTCTACGTCATCGGATTCGGATTTGCCGCGACGACCTTCGTCTTCGGCACGATCGGATTCAGCTGGCTCATCACGCATCGGCGACGGCGTCCCCAGAAGGGCCTGCCGTACGAGTCGGGCGTCGACACCATCGGTGACACCTGGAGCCGCTTCGGCCTGGCCTTCTACCTCTACGCCCTGCTGTTCGTGGCCTTCGACGTGGAGATCATCTTCGTCTACCTGTGGGCGGTCACCGTCCGGGCCCTCGAGTTCCAGGGGATCATCCTGATCGGCGTCTTCCTCACGATTCTCATGTTCGGCGAGTTCTACGCGTGGAAGAAGGGTGACCTCCGATGGCAGTAGACCGACCGACCAGCGACGCGTCGGCACCGATCATCATCGGTGACCAGGCGCGCGCCGACGAGCTGCTCAGCCCGTTCGGCATGGAGGAGCACCCGCAGGGCGGGTTCCACGGCCTGCTCGAGGTGATCCCGACCAAGGCGGACTACGTGCTGGACCTGATCCGCGCGAACTCGCTGTGGCCGCTCCTGTCCGGCCTGAGCTGCTGCGCCATCGAGATGATGAGCACCGCGACGAGCGTGAATGACATCGACCGCTTCGGCATGTTCCCGTTCCGTGCCAGCCCGCGACAGGCGGACGTGCTCATCGTTGCCGGTACGCTGACCACGAAGATGGCCGGTCCGCTGGTGCGCCTGTGGGAGCAGATGCCGGAGCCGAAGTGGTGCGTCGCCATGGGCACGTGTACCACGTCGGGCGGCCGGTTCAAGCGCAGCTACAGCGTGGTCCAGGGGGTGGACCGCGTCATGCCGGTTGACGTGTACGTTCCCGGCTGCCCGCCGCGCCCGGAAGGGCTCATCTACGGAATGATGAAGCTCCACGAGCTCGTCAAGCAGCGACGCGGCGAGTGGCGCACCTACGTCGATCGCGGGCCGCAGCGCACGCATTGGGAAGGAGACGTGCGCTGAGCACGCCCGCCCTGGCCGGGTCGCTCGTCAGACTGCTGACCGAGCGCTTCGGATCCGACCTGCGCGACCTGGGGACCGATGAGGACACTGTCGAGTTCACGATCGACGGCGCACGCAACATCGAGGTCCTGACCGCCCTGCGCGACGATCCCGATCTCGACTTCTTCATGCTCGCCGATGAGGCAGCCGTGGACTACGGCCTGGACGCCCATTTCGAGGTCGTCTACCACCTGTTCAGTTGGAAGCATCCCGCCTGGCTCCGCGTCCGCGCCCGCGTCGATCGCTCCGATCCGCGCATCGAGACCATCACCCACCTGTGGGAGGGCGCCTCGTTCCACGAGCGCGAGATGTACGACATGATGGGCATCGTCTTCACTGGCAACCGCGATCTGCGGCGCATCTACATGTCGCCCGACTATCGATCATTCCCGCAGCGCAGGGATTTCGTGCTGCCCGATGACGCGGCCGATTCGCCCGCGGCCGGGGTGAATCCACTCGAGCGTCCGGAGACATGGGACCTGTCGCGCTTCGGGGATGGATCGCGATGACGAAGCTCGATCCGGAGACGCGCATCCCGGACCCGATCGAGCTCGACGCCATCGAGGAGGCCCGTCTGCGCGCCGCCGCCGGCCTGGCCCCAATCCGCAGCAGCACGCCGGAATACGCGGGGTTCGACCAGGTCGGGATCCCGGACCGGCCTCCGCAGACGGAGCGCGAGCGCGAGGTCTACTCCCTCGAGGAGGGAGAGATGCTGATCAACATGGGCCCGCAGCACCCCTCGACGCACGGCGTCATGCGCCTGGTGGTCAAGGTGCGCGGCGAGATCGTGGTCGACATCGACCCGGTGCTCGGCTACCTGCACCGCGGCATCGAGAAGCTGTGCGAGAACGCGACCTACACCACCGTGCTCACCTACGTCGACCCGATGGACTACCTGGCGACCATGCACAACGAGCACGCCCCGGCCATCGCCTTCGAGAAGCTGTATGGCATCCGGCCGCCGAAGCGGGCCGAGTACATTCGGGCGCTGGTGGTGGAGCTGGAGCGCGTGTCCAGCCACGGCCTGATGATGGGCTTCCTGGCGCTCGACATGGGCGGCCTGACCCCGATCCTGTACGCCTTCATCAACCGCGACGAGATCGTGGACATGCAGAGCGCCATCAGCGGCCAGCGCATGCTGTTCAACTTCTTCCGCGTCGGCGGCGTGAACTTCGACACCAACGACGAGTTCCTCAGCCGCCTGGGAACGTGGCGTGGCCACGTGCTGAAGAACATCGAGATGAACGAGCGGATGATCACCGACAACGAGATCTTCCGCGCCCGGACGATCAACATGGGGACGTTGAGTGGCGCCGACGCGATCAGCCTTGGCGTCACCGGCCCGAATCTGCGCGCTTCGGGGGTGCCGTTCGACGTCCGTAAGGCTCATCCGTACTCGATCTACCACGAACTCGAGTTCGACGTGATCACCCAACAGTCGGGCGACTCGTACGCTCGCTATCTCCAGCGCATCGCCGAGATCAAGCAGAGCATCCACCTCATCGACCAGATCATGGACAAGATGCCGCACGGCCCGGTCCAGGCCCAGGTACCGGGCATCATCCGGCCCAAGCCGGGGCGCGCATACGCGGCCATCGAGTCGCCGCGCGGCCTGTACAGCGTCTACTCCATCAGCGACGGCGGGCCGAACCCGTATCGGTTCCGGATGCGCGATCCCAGCTTCATCAGCCTCCAGGCCATGCCCAAGCTCATGCCCGGCCGCCTGGTGGCCGACACCATGGCCATCATGGCAAGCCTTGACCCGGTCATGGGCGGCGTGGACAAGTAGCCGATGGACTTCGAGCTGCTTCTCGGCCTCGGACGCTTCGTGCTGGCCACGACGCTCCTGCTGCTGCTCACCGTGCCGACCGCATTCGTCGTCATCCAGATGGAGATGAAGATCATCGCTCAGATGAACCTGCGCTTCGGGCCGAACCGCATCGGTCCAAAGGGGATCTTCCAGAGCACCATCCACGGCTTCAAGGTGCTGGCCAAGGAGGACACGGTCCCCGATCAGGCGGACCGATCGACCTTCACCCTGGCCCCTTGGATGGTCTTCATGGCGGCGGCCATGAGCATGCTCGTCATCCCGTTCGCGCCGGGCGCCATCGCGGCGGACTTCAACATCGGCATCGTCTACTTCTTCGCCGTGCTGGGGCTCTCCGTCGTGGGCCTCCTGGTGGCCGGCTGGGCCAGCTACAACAAGTATTCATTGCTCGGGGGCCTGCGCAGCGCCGCGCAGATGGTGAGCTACGAGATCCCGCTCACCCTCTCCATCGTGGGCGCCGTGGTGCTGGCCGGGACGCTGAGCTTCAGCGAGCTGATCGCCTGGCAGCTCGACCACGGCTGGCTGCTCATGTGGCAGCCCATCGGATTGGGCATCTTCTATGTCAGCTCCCTGGCTGAGGTGAACCGGACCCCGTTCGACATGGTCGAGGCAGACTCGGAGCTGGTGGCCGGCCCATTCACCGAGTACTCCGGCATGCGCTTCGGCTTCTTCTTCTTCGCCGAGTACGTGGCCCTCTTCATCATGAGCGCCATCCTGGTCAGCCTCTTCTTCGGCGGCTGGCTGGCACCATGGCCCTTCCCGGCGCAGCTCGGCGGCTTCGCCGGAACCCTGTATGGCATCTTCTGGTTCTTCCTGAAGACGTACATCTTCGTCTTCATCGCGGTCTGGCTGCGCGCCACCCTGCCGCGCGTGCGCGTCGACCAGCTCATGGGCATGGCGTGGAAGGTTCTCCTGCCGCTGGCCCTCGTCAACCTGTTCATCACGGCCATCGCCGTGGTCGTCTTCGACCTGTGAGCATTCCCGGCTCCGGCATCGCGAAGGGCATGGCGACGACGTTCCGCAACTTCTTCGCGCCGAAGGTCACGCGCCAGTATCCCGAGCAGCGCCCCGAGATTCCCGACCGATGGCGCGGTCGCCTGGACCTCATCTACGACCCGTTCGGCGAGCACAAGTGCGAGGTCTGCTTCCAGTGCGCGCAGGTGTGCCCGGTAGAGGCCATCGACATGAGCGGCTTCGACTCCGAGGGCAACCGCATCCGCTACGGGATGCAGGAGATCTACGACGAGCGCCGGGACCCCAACGCCTACCGCCGCGCGGGCCTTGCGGCGCGCCCGATGCGCAATCCCGCGCGCTGGGACGAGGCGGTCGACACGCCATGGGTAGATGCGACGATCGATGGCTACGGCGGACGCCCGGAGGCGCTGGTGGCCGTCTTCGGCGCCGTGCAGGATCGATATGGCTACCTTCCCGAGCGGGCGCTGCGACGCATCAGCGACCGCACGACCATCCACTGGGCGCAGGTCTTCGGCGCCGCCGGCCTGGGCGGCTTCCGACTCCTGCCGGCGGGCGGGCACGTCGTCACCGTCTGCGACTGCGCGTCTTGTCGCTTCGCCGGCGGCCCTGCCCTGCTTGCGGCACTGGAGGACGAGCTGGGCATTCTCGCCGGCGAGGAGACCGCCGACGGGGCGTTCAGCCTGGCGGTCGGCACCGATGTCGGCGCCGGGAGCATCAGCCCGGCGATCCGCATCGACACTCTCGTCTACGGACCGCTCGATGCCGACAAGGCGCGACACGTCGTCCACGAACGACGACGCGCGGCCGATCAGGCCACCGCGGGAGCGACCGCCTGATGGCCAGCACCATCTCCCCGCAGATCAGGATCCTGCCCGGCGGCGAGCACCGCCTCCTGACCGATATTGGCCGCGTGGATCCACGCACCCTGGCCAGCTACCGCGAGCGGGGTGGCTACGGCGGCCTGGAGCGGGCGATCACCAGGCTGACGCCGGATGCCGTGATCGGTGAGGTCGAGGCAGCCGGCCTGCGCGGACGCGGCGGCTCCGGATTCCTCACCGCCGCCAAGTGGCGCGTGGCGCGCGACACCCAGGCCGAACGCAGGATCGTGGTCGCCAACCTGATGGGGGCCGATCCGAGCGCGCTGGGCGACCGTGCACTTGCGGAGGGCAACCCACACCTCGTGGTCGAAGGCCTGCTCATCGCGGCCTACGCATCGGGTGCGGGCGAGGCGATCATCGCCGTACGCCGTGACTGGACCGATGCGATCGAGCGCCTGCACAACGCCGCCCGCGAGGCGACCGAGTCACACCTGGCCGGGTACCTCGTCCTCGGCACCGACACCAGTATTCAGCTCAGCGTGTGGGAGGGCTCCGGCGCCTACGTCGCGGGCGAGGAGACGGCACTGCTCAACGCACTCGCCGGCGACCGCGGGATGCCGGCCATTCGCCCGCCCTTCCCCGCCAGCGTCGGCCTGTGGGGCGTACCCACGGTCGTCCAGAACGCCGAGACGTTGGCCCACGTGGCGTGGATCCTGTTGCACTCGGCCGAGGCCTTCAGATCGGTCGGCAGCGAAGCATCACGCGGCACGAAGCTCGTCACCGTCATGGGGCACGTGGCGGAGCCCGGCCTGCTCGAGGTGCCGCTGGGCACGCCGCTGCTCGATCTGCTCGGCATGGCCGGTGGCGGCACCGGAAACACCAAGGCCCTCTTCGTGGGCGGGCCCGGCGGGGGAGCCATCGAGGCCGGCGGACTCACCATGCCCTACGACTATGAGCCGCTCCAGGAGGCCGGAGCCATCATCGGCTCCGGATCGGTCCTCGTCACGGACGCCGCGACCTGCATGGTCGAGGCTGCTCGCTTCTTCGTGGACTTCAGCGCCCGCGAGGCGTGCGGCAAGGCGATTCCCTGCCGGATCGGCACGAAGCGGCTGGTCGAGACGCTCGACCGCATCCTGGCCGCCACGCCACGCCCGGATGACTTCACGCTGCTGCGCGAGCTATCGCGCAAGATGAGCGACACCGCGCTCTGCAGGCTGGAGCGCCTGGCGCCGGCCCCCATCCTGACGACGCTGGATCGCTTCGGTGATGAGTACCGGGCGCACGCGGAACGCGGCATCTGCCTGGCCGGCGCGTGCCGCACGACCGATCTGCCACCCCTCATCGGACCGCTGACCGGCGTCGAGCCGGCTGCGCCGCTAGAGTAGCTACCGATGGGCTTCGGAACCACCAACGGCCACGCGGCCGGCAACGGCAAGGTCGAGGTCGACTACACCCCGATCTGGCCGATGGTGCCGGGCACCCGCGAGATCGGCGTCACCATCAACGGCCGGCAGCTCCAGGTCGAGGAGGGGCAGACCATCCTCCAGGCCTGCCGCGTCCTGGGCATCGACGTCCCCACCCTGTGCTACGAGCCGAAGCTGGCTCCGTATGGCGCCTGCCGCATCTGCGCCGTGGAGGTCGCGGGGCGCGACGACACGCCCATCAGCTGCGGGACGCAGATCGAAGAGGGAATGGTCATCACCACCCATTCCGAGCGGGTGATCGAGAACCGGCGCATGGTCCTGGAGCTCATCTTCAGCGACCACGACGCCTACTGCCTGCCGCCGTGCCAGTTCAAGTGCCCGACGCGCGTCGACATCCCCGGCTACCTCAAGCAGAACACCCTGGGCAACTGGGAAGAGGCGACGCGCATCCTCAAGCGTTCGCTCCCCTTCCCGGCCATCCTCGGCCGCGTGTGTCCTGCCCCCTGCGAGACGCACTGTCGGCGCGAGGAGGTCGACACCGCCATCGCCATCCGCGACTCGCATCGCTACTGCGCCGACCGCGTGCTGGAGGTTGACGCGCCGGCTCCCATCCCGTGGCCGAAGGAACCCGCCACGGGGCGTCGCGTGGCGATCATCGGCTCCGGGCCCGCCGGCATGACCGCCGCCTATTACCTCCAGCTCCGTGGCCATCAGTGCGATGTCTTCGAGGCGGATCCGGAGCAGGGCGGCATGCTCCGCTACGGCATCCCCCAGTACCGCCTGCCCAAGGGCTGGATGGATCGCGAGCTCAACCACGTCTGGGAGCTGGGCGCGACCTTCAAGCCGAACATGCGCCTCGGGCGCGACTTCCACCTTGGCGACATCATCGACGAGTACGACGCCATTTACGTCGGCATCGGCTGCTACAAGTCGAACGAGCTCGGCATCCCGAACGAGTTCGCGGACGGCACGGTGAACGCGCTCGAGAACCTCTACAACTCGACGCGCGGCATCCCGGTGCCGCGCCTGAAGGGGGCGCGGGTGGTCGTCATCGGCGGCGGCTTCACCGCCATCGACTGCACCCGAACGAGCATTCGCCAGAATGCCGCCGAAGTCACGCTTGTCTACCGGCGCGACCTCAAGGACATGCCGGCCGCCGACGAGGTGCACGAGGCCATCGAGGAGGGCGCGCGCGTCATCTTCCAGGCCGCGCCGACGCGCATCGTCACCAACGAGGACGGCAAGGTCACCGGCGTCGAGTTCCAGCGCATGAAGCTCGGCGAGGCCGACGAGCAGGGACGCCGCCGCCCCGAGCCCATGCCGGGCACCGAGTTCGTCGTCGAGTGCGACACGGTGCTGGGCGCCATCGGCCAGGGACCCGACCTGTCATGGATCGACTCCGAGCCCGACGCGATCCGCAACGGCCTCGAGGTCGACCGCCGCGGCAACCTGGTCGCCGAGGAGCACATCTTCCGGACTGACGTACCCAAGATCTTCGCCTCAGGCGATGTCCGCACCGGCGCCGCCACCGTGGTCGAGGCCATCGGCGAGGCAAGGCGAGCCTCATATGCCATGGACTACTGGCTGCGCGGCCACGATCTCGACGACCCGCAGGTGCGCCGCATCGTCACCGAGCCGCAGCCGAACTTCCTGACCATCGTGCCCTTCACCGATGACGTGAAGGAGCCGCGCGCCATCATGGGCAAGCAGGAGGCGGACGAGCGCAAGGGCAACTTCAACGAGTACGAGCACGGCTACACCGGCGACCAGGCCATGGCCGAGGCGTCACGCTGCCTCCAGTGCACCTGCGAGGCGATCGGGCACTGCGACCTGCGCGAGGCGGCGATCGAGTACGAGACGACGCTCAACATGGCCATCGACGAGCGATCGATCCAGGACAACCCGTACGTCGGCGTCAACCACGGCTACGGCCGCGACGAGACGCACTCCTTCATCCTGCGCGACTACTCCCGCTGCATCGACTGCGGCCGCTGCGCCCAGGTCTGCAAGGAGATCGTGGGCGCCGGCTGCTACGACTTCATCGGCAAGGGCTTCGACTCGCTCGTCACCACCGCCGACTTCGTTTCGTTGAACGAGACCCCGTGCGTCTCCTGCGGCCGATGCGCAGAAACCTGCCCCGTGGGCGCGCTCATGCCGCGGCCGCGGATCCTGGAGACCTACCAGCTCGACGTGAGCCGCTGCATCTTCTGCGGCATCTGCGCTGATGCCTGCCCCTACGACGCCCTGCGCTGCGGCCCCGAGTTCGAGTTCAGCGAGTACCAGCGCGACCTGCCCATGCTCGACATCCTCGAGATGAGTGACCGGGAGCGACCCACCCGCTAAACCGAATCAGGACCGCCTCAACGCGCAGCGGATTCGGCCGCTGCGCTAGAATCCAGCACGGCCCCCAGCGGGCCAGTGAGCCGCTCGAACTCTTCGACAAGGGAGCCAACGACCCTGGACATCTCCAGCGTCCTCTTCTTCCTGCTCGCCGCCGGGGTGGTGGGAGCCGGAGCCGCCGTCGTCACGCTTCGCAACATCATTCACTGCGCCGTGGCGATGATGATCTGCTTCGGGTCTCTCGCGGGCATGTACGCGCTGCTCGGCGCGCCCATCGTGGCCGCGGCCCAGGTGCTCATCTACCTCGGCGCGATCAGCGTGCTGATCCTGTTCGCCATCATGCTCACGCAGGCCGGCGACGCCAACCTGCCGGCTCCCTTCCATCGGCAGGTGCCGATCGCGGTCGTCGTCGCGCTCGCCATCATCGGCCTGGTCGGCTGGGCCGTGGTCCAGACCGATTGGGGCCTGGCGGCGGAGGCTGCCTCGGCCGGCGTCGACGCCATCGCCACCGCCATCTTCACCACCTACGCGCTGCCGTTCGAGATCATCAGCATGCTGCTGCTGGTGGCGATCATCGGTGCCATCTTCCTGGCCCGCAGGCCGGAAGAGGACGAGCGGGCAAGCTGACCGGTGGGCATCGAGGGCTATCTGATCGTTTCGACGCTGCTCTTCGGCATCGGCGCCTTCGGGTTCATGGCTCGGCGTAACGCCATCCTCATGCTCATCAGCATCGAGCTCATGTTCAACGCGGTGAACCTGAGCCTCGTGGCGTTCAACGCCTTCCTGCCGCCGGATGAGAACGCCGGCGCCGTCTTCGCGCTGATGATCATGGCCGTCGCGGCCGCCGAGGTGACGGTGGGCCTGGCCCTCGTCATCGCCATCATCCGCACCCGCCAGACCGCCGAGGTCGACCAGTACTCCGACCTCAAGGGGTAGGCCGATGCCCATCGAGCTGCTCATCGCCCTCATTCCCGCGCTGCCGCTCGCCGGCTTTCTGTTTGCCGTGCTCGTCGGCGCGCGGCTCGACCACGTCCCGATCCACGGCCACGGCCACGCCGACCGCGACAAGCACACCGATGCGCGCCACGCGGGCGCAGTCGACGACTCGGCCTTCCGTGGCGTGCCGAGCGAAGAGGAGCAGGCGGCCACGAGCCCGCATGCCGGCCACGCCGACGACCTGGCCAATGCGGAAGGCGCGGCCGGTGTCATCCCGGCGGAGCTGAACGACGGCCTGGGCCAGTCCGGCCATGTCACGCCGGGCGCTGAACGGCCGCGCTATCGGTCCTGGATCGTGCCGACCGGTCTCGTGGGGCTGATGTGGATCTTCAGCATGATCGTCTTCGCCGCCGTCATCTTCGGCGGCAACGAGTACGAGGTCACGATCTACGAGTGGATCGCCTCGGGCGACTTCGTCATCAACATCAGCTTCCTGGTCGACGGCCTGACCGCGATGCTCCTGCTGGTGGTGAGCACCGTCGGCTTCCTGGTCCACGTCTATTCCATCGGCTACATGGATGGTGACCGCGGGTTCTGGAGGTTCTTCGCCTACCTGAACCTGTTCATGTTCAGCATGCTGCTGCTCATCGCTGGCGACAACTTCCTGATGCTCTACGTCGGCTGGGAAGCGGTCGGCCTGTGCAGCTACGCGCTCATCGGCTTCTGGTACAAGAAGCCCTCGGCGGCCGGCGCCGCCAAGAAGGCATTCATCGTCAACCGCGTCGGCGACCTGGGGTTCGGCCTGGGCATCATGATGATCTGGGTCAACCTCGAGACGCTCAGCTTCCGCGAGGTGTTCGCCCAGATCGGAACGCTGGACGAAGCGACCATCACCGTCATCGCGCTTCTCCTCTTCGCCGGCGCCGTGGGCAAGAGCGCCCAGTTCCCGCTCCACGTCTGGCTGCCGGACGCCATGGAGGGCCCCACCCCGGTCAGCGCGCTCATCCACGCCGCGACCATGGTGAACGCCGGGGTCTACCTGGTCGCCCGCGCCAACCCGATCTTCGCCGAAGCACCGGTGGCCATGTGGACCGTGGCCATCATCGGCGTCTTCACCGCCATCTTCGCGGCGGCCATCGCGCTGACCCAGAACGACATCAAGAAGGTCCTGGCCTACTCGACCGTCAGCCAGTTGGCGTACATGTTCTTCGCGCTGGGCATCGGCGCCTGGACCGCCGCGATCTTCCACCTCGTGAGCCACGGCTTCTTCAAGGGGCTGCTCTTCATGGGCTCCGGCTCGGTGATCCACGGGGCGGGCGGCGAGCAGGACATGCGCTTCATGGGCAACCTGCGCGCCCGGATGCGCTGGACCTACCTCACCATGGTCGTCGGCTCGCTGGCACTGGCCGGAATCCCCATCTTCGCCGGCTTCTTCAGTAAGGACGAGATCCTGGCGGAGGCCTTCAACCGCGGCTACGGGGTCTTCTACCTGGTCGGCATCGTGGTGGCGTTCATGACCGCCTTCTACACGTTCCGCATGATCTTCATGACCTTCTGGGGCACGTGGCGCGGCCCGAAGGCTGCCTGGGACCGCGTCCACGAGAGCGCGCCGACCATGGTCGCGCCCCTGCTGATCCTGTCGGTGCCGACCGTGCTGGTCGGCCTGCTCCTGGGCATCCCGCCCGAAGGCGGTCTCATCCACGGATGGCTGGAGGAGGTCTTCCACGACGCGGGGGAGGCGGGCGTCCTGCCCGGCTCCATCGTCGCGGGTGGGCATCACGACTTCGAGCTGTTCGGCATCGGCGGCCTTCTCCTCCTGGTCGGTGCCGCGGTGGGAGTCGCGGGCATTGCGCTGGCGTACCGCTGGTACGTGCAACGGCCAGAGTCGGCCGGACGCTTCGTCGGGCGCATCCCGCTGGGCCTTGGGCCAGGGATGTATCGGGCCAGCGTGAACAAATACTACGTGGACGACATCTACCAGCTGGTCTGGTCTCGTGGGGGCGTGCTGCTCAGCAACGCGCTGTGGTGGTTCGATGCGAAGGTCATCGACGGCGCGGTGAACGGCGCCGGTTGGCTGGCGCGCACCATTGGCGGCGGGCTACGCAGGACGCAGACCGGGCGCGTGGAGAACTACGGCCTGGGCATCGCCGCCGGACTGGCGGTCGTGCTCCTCGTGTACGCCACCGTGGTCCGCTGATGGACGGCTTCCCGCTTCTCTCCGCAATTGTCTTCTCGCCGGTCATCGGCGCGCTGATCCTGCTCTTCGTGCCGGGCACGAACCATCGGGCCGTCCGCTGGATCGCGCTGGGAGCCGTCCTGGTCAGCTTCGCGCTCTCACTCCTCCTCCTCGGCTACGACCCGGCGGGCAGCGAATTCCAGTTCCGCGAGGACCTGCCCTGGATCGACGCCTTCGGCATCCGTTACACACTGGGCGTTGACGGCCTGTCGGTGGTGCTGGTCATGCTCACCACGCTGCTCAGCGTGGTGGCCATCGTCTACAGCTGGGAGCCAATCCAGACCAAGGTCAAGGCCTACTACGCCACCATGCTGCTGCTCATGGTCGGCATGCTTGGCGTCTTCGTGGCGCTCGACCTGTTCCTGTTCTACGTCTTCTGGGAGGTCAGCCTCTTCCCGATGTACTTCGTCATCGGCATCTGGGGCGGCCCGCAGCGCATCTACGCCACGGTCAAGTTCGTCCTCTACACCCTGGTCGGATCGCTCCTCATGCTGGTCGCCATCCTGGCCGTGGTCATCGCGCACGCGGCGTCCGGCAACTCGCTGACCTTCAGCTACGAGGCCCTTCGCGGCTTCGCCTACACCGATTCCCTCCAGGCGCTGGCTTTCGTCGCCTTCTTCCTGGCCTTCGCCATCAAGGTGCCCATGTGGCCGCTCCACACCTGGCTGCCCGATGCGCACGTGGAGGCACCCACCGCCGGCTCAATCATCCTGGCCGGCGTCCTGCTCAAGCTGGGCGGCTACGGCTTCCTGCGCTACAACCTGCCGCTCCTGCCGGATGCCGCCATCTCCTTCGCGCCCATCATCATCGGTCTTGCTGTCATTGCCATCATCTACGGTGGGCTGGTGGCCATGGTGCAGCCGGACCTCAAGAAGCTGGTCGCCTATTCGAGCGTCAGCCACATGGGCTTCGTGATGCTCGGAACCTTCGTATTCAATGAGCAGGGGCTCCAGGGCGCCATCTACCAGATGATCAGCCACGGCATCACGACCGGGGCGCTCTTCCTCCTGGTGGGCGTGATCTACGAGCAGACCCACGACCGCCAGATCGCGCACATGGGCGGGCTGAATGCCCGCGTCCCGCGGTACGCCGCGATGTTCGGGCTCTTCACCTTCGCCAGCATCGGTCTGCCGGGCCTGTCCGGCTTCGTGGGCGAGTTCCTCGTCATCCTGGGCGCATTCCGGTACAACGGCCTGGTGGCGGCCGCGGCGATGGTGGTGGTCATCATCAGCGCCGTGTACATGCTGTGGATGTTCCAGCGTGTCTTCTTCAGCGTCCCATCCGACTGGATGCGCAAGTGGTGGCCGTCCCTGCGAGACATGAACCGCACGGAGTGGATCGCCCTGGCGCCGCTGGCGGTGCTGGCGGTGGTGCTGGGCGTCTATCCCGGCCCGGTGCTCGACATGATCTCCGTCCCGGTGGACCGGATCATCGAGGCCGTCAACGGCGCGGGGCTGACCGGCTTCGGGCCGCTGTGGTGAGGGGCTGACGGATGGACCTGCTGGACGATCTCGTCACGCTGCTGCCGGAGCTCATCCTGGTGGCGCTGGTGCTGGTGATCATCACCGTCGATCTCTTCCTGCCACGCGCCGAGAAGTGGCTCCTCACGCCGCTCACCGTGGCCGGGCTCATCCTTGCCGGCGCCGCGTGTTTCGTGGTGTGGGACATCAACGAGACGGTCTACAGCGGCTTCTACGTGGTGGACGACCTGTCCGTCTTTCTCAAGGGCGCCACCATCCTCACCGGCATCCTGAGCGCTCTCTTCGCGCCGGCCTACCTGCTGGTGCGCCGCATCCCGCTCGGCGAGTTCAACATGATCCTGGTCAGCGCGCTGCTGGGCATGTGCGTGCTGGCGTCGAGCAGCGACATGATCACCGTCTTCCTGGGTCTCGAGCTGATGACGATGCCCTCATACCTGCTCACGGGCCTGCACAAGACGGACCGATACAGCAACGAGGGCGCCCTCAAGTACTTCCTGCTCGGCAGCTTCGCCAGCGCCATCGTGCTGTTCGGCGTGGCCTGGACCTACGGGCTGACCGGCACGACCAGCGTGGCCGGCATCGCGTCCGCGCTGGACGGGGAGATGAGCGCCGGGATCCTGGTGGCCATGGGCTTCCTGACCGTGGGCGCCACCTTCAAGATCGCCGCCGTGCCGTTCCATTATTGGACGCCGGACGCCTACCAGGGCGCCCCGACGCCGATCACCGGCTTCCTCTCGGTCGGACCCAAGCTGGGCGCCTTCGCGCTCCTCATCCGCGTCTTCGCGGAGGCGCTGGAGCCGCTGCGCGCGGACTGGCTGGTCATCTTCCTGGTGCTCACCGTTCTGACCATGACCGTGGGCAACGTGGTGGCGCTGACCCAGGTGAACCTGAAGCGCATGCTGGCCTACTCAAGCATCGCCCACACCGGCTACATCATGGCCGGCCTGGCGGCCTTCGCGAACGCCACCGATCCGGGGGTCGCGGCGCAGGGCATCGAGGCGGTGCTCTTCTACATCCTGGGCTATGCCGTCATGAACATCGCCGCCTTCGCGGTGGTGGGCATGCTGCAGCGCGACACGACCCGGTTCGGCGGCCTCAACTCGTTTGCCGGCCTCGCCACCCGCGCCCCATGGCGGGCCGCCGCGATGGCCGTCCTCATGCTCAGCCTGACCGGCATCCCGCCGACCGTCGGCTTCTTCGCGAAGCTCTACATCCTGCTGGCCTCGGTCGACGCGGGCCTGGCCTGGCTGGCGGTGATCATCGTCCTCAACGCCGCGCTGGCTGCCTTCTATTACCTGCGCGTCATCGTCTACATGTACATGCGCGATCCCGAGCCCGAGCCCGCGCCCATTGACACCTCACCCTTCGGTTCGGTGGCGCTCGCGCTCTCGGTGGCCGGCGTGATCGCGCTCGGGATCTTCCCGGGCGCCGTCCTCCGCTTCCTCGAGGAGTCCGCGGCCAGCCTGTTCTGACGCCGATGGCCAGCGCCGAAGCGCGAGTGGACGCCGACCTCGTCGCGGCCGCCGCCGCGCTGCTTGGCGACCGGCGCCTGATCATCGCCACCAATCGCGGTCCGGTCAGCTTCGCCACCGCCGCCGATGGCTCGCTGCGTCCACGGCGCGGGTCCGGTGGTCTCGTCACCGCCCTCGGCCATGTCGGCCGGCACGTGCCGATCACCTGGGTCG
>JACDBS010000233.1 GCA_013694795.1 Chloroflexota bacterium
TGGGCGGTCTGCGGCCGCTCGAGCTTCAGCACGAGTAGTCGCGCGCTCGAGGCCCGCCGACCGCCGACCCGACGGCGACCGATCCTGAGGCCTGGCGCCAGGCCTTCCAGTTGCTGGCTGCGACGCCCATCGATCTTGCCACGCGGCTTCTGTCCGGCATGCGGCAGCGCGGCTGGGGACGAATCATCTCCATCCTGTCGAGCGGCGTGCGTCAGCCGATCGGCGACCTGGTGTATTCGAACGGCGGGCGCTCGGTACTGGCGGCCTGGCTCAAGACCACGGCGCGCGCCATCGCCGCGGAGGGCGTGACGCTCAACGGCGTGTTGCCCGGACGGATTTCCACTCCGCGCATCGCGCAGCTTGACTCCGGCCGGGCCGAGCGCGATGGGACGACCGAGGAGGAGGTCCGCAATGCGCACCTGGCGACCATTCCGGCAGGCCGATACGGCCGCCCGGAGGAGCTCGGGGCGCTGGTTGCCTTCCTTGCATCTGAGCGGGCCTCGTATGTCACCGGGCAGTTGGTCGCGGTGGACGGGGGCCTGATCGCCGGGTTGTAAGATCGCCGGCATGAGGCATGGAACCGACCTCCTGCGGCGCACGGCCGAGCTGGCGGTCGAGTACCTGCGGACGTTGCCCGACCGGCCGGTCATGGGCGAGCACGACGTGGCCGCCCTGCGACGCGAGCTGGTCACCGAGCTCCCCGATGAGGGCGAGGATCCTCGCGAAGTGATCGAGCACCTGGCGGAGGTCGGCGGACGCGCGGCGGTGGCCATGGCCGGCCCGCGCTACTTCGGCTTCGTCACTGGCGGCGCACTGCCATCGGCCCTGGCGGCCGACTGGCTGACTTCGACCTGGGACCAGAACGCCTTCCTGTACGTCGCCGGTCCGGCCGCATCGGTGGTCGAAGAGGCGGTCGGCGCGTGGCTCGTCGACCTGTTCGGGCTGCCCCCAGCCAGCGGATTCGGACTGGTGACGGGCTGCCAGATGGCGCACTTCACGTGCCTGGCCGCGGCGCGCCAGGCGGTCCTGGAACGAACCGGGTGGGATGCGACGACGCGTGGCCTGTTTGGCGCGCCGGAGATCGAGGTCATCGTCGGCACGGAGGCCCACAGCACCGTCCATACCGCGCTCCAGTACCTGGGCATGGGACGTGACCGCGTGCGTCGCGTCGGAAGCGATGGCCAGGGCCGCCTCATCGCCGGCGAGCTTGCCGAGACGCTCGCGACCATCCCCACCGAGATGCCGCTCATCATCTGCCTCCAGGCGGGCAACGTGAACACCGGTTCGTTCGATCCACTGCGCCAGTCGATCGACCTCGCGCGCCAGCGCGACGGCACCTGGGTGCACGTCGACGGCGCGTTCGGCATGTGGGCGGCTGCGAGCCCGGACCTAGCGCATCTCGTGGACGGCATCGGCCCGGCAAACTCCTGGGCCACCGATGCCCACAAGTGGCTCAACGTGCCCTACGACTCTGGGCTCGCCTTCGTCGCCGACGCCGCGGTCCACGCCCGGGCCATGGCACCGCCCCATGCCGCCTACCTGGAGTACGGACCTGAGCAGGAGCGCGATGAGGTTTCATGGGTCCCCGAGTTCTCGCGGCGCGCCCGTGGCTTCACCATCTACGCGGCGTTGCGGACACTGGGTAGGTCCGGCCTGCGCGACCTGGTCGAACGCTGCTGCTCCCTCGCCCAGCGCATGGCGTCCCGGTTGGCAGCGGCCAACGGCGTCGAGATCCTCAATGAAGTGGTGCTGAACCAGGTCCTCGTGCGGTTCACACCACCCGACGGCGGCGATCCCGATGCCTTCACGCGCGAGGTCATCCGGCGCGTCCAGGCAGACGGCACGCTGTGGCTGTCCGGCACGACCTGGCACGAAATGGCCGCCATGCGCATCAGCGTCAGCAACTGGTCAACCTCCGAGGAAGATGCCGACCGATCCGTGGGAGCGATTCTGCGCTGCGCCACCGCTTCCTGACCGATCAATCGGTCAGGATCTCTTCGATCCAGCCGCTGTCGCCGTCGGGGCTATACTCGGCTGCGTCCTGGCGACGGCTGAGCGAACGTCATTGAGTCCGCGCAGCCTCCATATGCTGCCGTGGGTGGCGCTATTTCCTCCGCCCGGCGATTGCGCCGCTCTCACCGGCATAGCGCCCGAATCGGCCGGCGGCACCTCGAATAGCGCCACTCTCACCGGCATAGCGCCCGAATCGGCCGGCGGCACCTCGAATAGCGCCGCTCTCACCGGCATAGCGCCCGAATCGGCCGGCGGCACCTCGAATAGCGCCGCTGAGGCCGTCATTACGTTCAATTTGGCCCCGTCGGACCAGGCCCCACGCCTCCGGTACTGCTCACGTGTGGTGTAATCGGCGCTTCCTTACCGATGCGCGTTGACGGAGATCCAATGGCCATCGAGACCGAGCGAGGCAGCATGACCGGCGACGAGATCGTCGCCCTGACGAAGCGCCACACCCTGTTCGAGTGGTCGGCGCAGTCCAAGGTCGACCCGATCCCGGTGGCCGGGGCGAAGGGCTGCTACTTCTGGACCCCCGAGGGCAAGCGCTACCTCGACTTCAACTCGCAGCTGATGTGCACGAACATCGGCCACGGGCATCCGAAGGTGATCGAGGCCATCAAGCGCCAGGCGGAGACGCTGGCGTACGCCAACCCGTTCATGGCCACCGAGCCTCGCGCCCGCCTGGGGCAGAAGCTGGCGGAGATCACGCCAGGCGACATCGACACTTTCTTCTTCACCAACGGGGGCGCGGAGGCCAACGAGAACGCAATCAAGGTCGCGCGTCTTGTGACCGGGCGCCACAAGATCCTGGCCCGCTACCGCAGCTATCACGGCGGCACGGCGGGCGCAATGACGCTGACCGGCGATCCGCGCCGCTGGGCCAATGAGCCTGGCATCCCGGGCGTGGTCCGCGTGATGGACCCGTACCACGGCATCCAGCGCGGCTGGGATACCGCCGATGAGGCGCTGGCGCACCTCGAGGAAACCATCCAGCTCGAAGGGCCGAACACCATCGCCGCCTTCATCCTGGAGACGGTGACCGGCACGAACGGCATCCTCGTGCCGCCCGACGGCTACATCCAGGGAGTCCGCGAGATCTGCGACCGATACGGCATCCTCATGATCGCCGACGAGGTGATGGCCGGCTTCGGCCGGACCGGCAAATGGTTCGCCATCGACCATTGGGACGTGGTGCCCGACCTCATCACCATGGCCAAGGGCCTGACCAGCGCCTACGTGCAGCTCGGGGCGCTCGGCATGCGGCGCAAATACGCGGAGCATTTCGAGAACAACGTCTTCTACGGCGGCCTGACGTACAACTCGCACCCGCTGGCGTGCGCCACCGCCCTGGCAACCATCGCGGTCTACGAGGACGAGAACCTCATCGAGCGCGCGGCCCAGATGGGCGAGAAGCTCATGGCGCATCACCAAGCGCTGGCGGCGAAGCATCCGAGCGTGGGCGCGGTGCGCAGCATCGGTCTCTTCGGCATTGTCGAGCTCGTCCGTAACCGCACCACCATGGAGCCGATGGCGCCGTTCAACGGCACCAGTGACGAGATGGCGGCGCTCGGGAAGCGCTTCCGAGAGGACGGGCTCTACACCTTCGTGCGCTGGAACACGTTCTTCACCAACCCGCCGCTGATCATCAGCACCGAGGAGATGGCGGAGGGCTTCGGTATCATCGACCGCGCCCTCGAGATCACCGATGCCGCGGTCGCCTGACCGCGCCGGTCATTGACGCCATGACGACGGCGGTGCCCGGGCTGATCAGGCCGAGCTCGATCCGGCCACGCGTCATCGGTGTTGGCGGAGCCGTCCGATCCGTTGGGGCCTTCCTGCTGGTGCTGGTCGTCCTGGCCGCCGTGTGGGAGCTGGCCAAAGCCATTGGCGGCGTGCCATGGCGCGATTTCCTCGGCTCACCCATCGACCCGCCCTGGAATCCACCGCTGCGGATCAAGCAACTGAATGACCAGAACCTTCCTCACGTGTGGGATGTGGCGACGGCCTTCTTCCAGCCGGCGACCCGCAACAGCCCACACTCATTGGGAGCCATCCTCATTGATGCCGCAGTCTTCACCGGACGGAGCGCATTCGCCGGCTTCGTCATCGGTGGCATCTTCGGCACCGCCCTGGCCGTCATCTTTGTCCACAGCCGCCTGCTCGAGCGCGCGCTGGTCCCATACGTGATCGCCAGCCAGACCGTGCCGATCGTGGCGTTGGCGCCGATGGTGGTGCTCTGGATCGGGCGTGACTGGACGAGCGTGGCGCTCGTGAGCGCGTATCTCACCTTTTTTCCCGTGACGATCGCCGGCATCCGCGGGCTCGCCTCGCCGGATCCGCGCGCCCTGGACCTGATGCGCACCTATGCCGCCGACCCGTGGCGCGTTCTGTGGAAAGTGCGATTTCCGGCGGCGATGCCCTACTTCTTCACGGCGTTCAAGATCGCGGCCACCGCCAGCGTCGTGGGTGCCATCGTCGGAGAGGAGCCAACGGGCATACGTGGTGGTCTCGGCCGCGCCATCCTGCAGTTCAATGAGCAGTACATCACAGGACCGGAGAAGCTCTGGGCCACCGTGCTGGCATCGGCTGCCCTCGGGATCGTCTTCTTTGGGGCTGTCCGAGTCGTGGAGCTAGTGGTCTTCCGCAATCGGCAGGCGGTCATCGAAGCATGAGTGAGCGCGCATCGATCGTCGATGTCCAGCAGGTCGAGAAGCGGTTCGAGGGCGCCGGCGCCACGACGGTGGCGCTGCAGGGAATCAACCTGACCATCGGCAGCCGCGAGTTCGTCAGCCTCATCGGTCCATCCGGCTGTGGCAAGAGCACGCTCCTGCGGCTCGTCGCCGACCTGACGGCGCCTTCCGCCGGCCAGATCACGATCAACGGCAAGACAGCACCGCGTGCTCGAATGGACCGTGACTACGGCATGGTCTTCCAGGCGCCGGTGCTGTTCGACTGGCGAACGATCGATGAGAACGTGCAGCTGCCACTCGAGGTGATGGGCGTGCCGCGCGCGGCTCGGCGGAAGCGGTCGGTCGAGATGCTGTCACTGGTCGAGCTGTCCGAGTTCTCCCGGCATCATCCCTGGCAGCTTTCGGGCGGCATGCAGCAGCGCGCGGCCATCGCCCGTGCCCTGGCCTTCGAGCCAAAGCTCCTGCTCATGGACGAGCCATTCGGTGCGCTCGACGAGATGACCCGCGAGCGGATGAACGACGAGCTGCTCCGCATCTGGGAGCGCACCGGCACGACCGTCGTCTTCGTCACCCACTCGATCCCGGAGGCGGTCTTCCTATCGAGCAGCGTCGTCGTCATGAGCGCACGCCCCGGCCGGATCACGCACACGATCGAGATTGACCTGCCCCGGCCGCGGACCGACGCGACGCGCGAGACGGAGCAATATTTCTCGCTGATCACCCAGGTTCGCGAGGCGCTCCGCGCGGGCCAGGGTCCCATCGCGCCGGAGGCAGCCTTGTGACGGATCGCCTTCGGCAATACCTCCCGGCCATAGCCGTCTTCGTCGGCGGCATCGTCATGTGGGAGCTTGTCGTGCGGGGCCTCAGCATTCAGCGCTTCCTCCTGCCACCGCCCACCGATATCGCCGCCACGCTCATCGAGCAGTGGCCGCGGCTGAGCCAGGCCGGGATCAATACGTTGATCGAAGCCATCGGCGGCTTCGCCATCGGCCTGGCGGCCGGCGTCGTCGTGGCGCTGGCGACCGTGCGATTCGCCTTCGCCCGCGGGGCGCTCATGCCCTTTGCGATCGCCGCGAACGCGGTGCCGATCGTCGCCTTCGCGCCGATCATGAACAACTGGTTCGGCGTCACCAGCCCGGTCTCGAAGATGATGATCGTGGCGGTGCTCGTCTTCTTCCCGGTCATGATCAACACCGTGCGCGGCCTGCTCAGCGCCGAGCCGGCGGCCCTGGAGATGATGCGTTCCTACGCCGCCAGCGAGGTCCAGACCTTCCGCAAGGTTCGCGTCCCCGCCGCCCTTCCGTTCTTCTTCACGGCCCTCAAGGTCGGCGCGACGCTCAGCCTCATCGGCGCAATTGTGGGGGAATATTTCGGCGGATCGAACCTGGTGCTGGGGCGCGTGATCGTGGAGAGCGCGTCATTCCTGCGCTTCAGCGAGGCGTGGGCAGCCATCGTCATCGTCTCGGCCATGGGGATCGGCTTCTATCTCGTCATCCTGGGCATCGAACGACTGGTGATGCCATGGCACGCATCGGTCCGCTCGACCGCGCCCTAGAATGGCGAACTTGTGGTCAGGCATACGGAGGAAACGAAAGTGAGGCAGCTCTTGCGGATCCCATCCCTTCTCACGGTAGTCGCCATGCTCCTCGCGGCATGCGGCACCGGCGAAACCGACACGTCCGCCTCGGCGAAAGCAACCGGCAGCATTGCCGCCAGCGAACCGGCTGCCAGCGAACCGGCCGCCAGCGAGCCGACCGCGGCCGATGACTGCGGCCCCGAGGCGCTGGGCGGCACGATCCCGGTGGAGTTCCAGCTGCAGTGGGTCCCGCAGGCGCAGTTCGCCGGCTACTTCGCGGCGCAGGACCTCAACTTCTACGCAGATGCCGGACTCGACGTCACGTTCCTGGACGGCGGGCCGACGATCGCACCACAGCAGGTGGTCGCCGCCGACGACGGGCCCGAGTTCGGTGAAGGATGGGTTCCCAAGGTCCTCGTCGCGCGCGAGGAGGGCGCTGACCTCGTCAACATCGCGCAGGTCTTCCAGCGCTCCGGCACACTCGAGGTCAGCTGGAAGGACTCGGGAATCACCGAGCCGGCTGACTGGGCGGGCAAGAAGATCGGCGCCTGGGGCTTCGGCAACGAGTTCGAGGTGCTCGCAGCGGCCCGGCAGGCGGGGCTGGAGGACACCGACTATGAGCGGGTCACGCAGGACTTCAACATGGAGCTGCTGCTGAATCGTGAGATCGACGCCGCCGAGGCGATGATCTATAACGAGCTTGCGCAGCTCCTCGAGACCGAGGATCCCGAGACGGGCGAGCTCTATTCGCTCGATGACCTCAACATCATCGACTTCAACGAGGTCGGCTCGGCCATGCTCCAGGACCACATCATGGCGCGTGAGTCATGGCTCGCGAGCGACACCGATGGCACCCCGAACGAGCAGATCGCGATCTGCTTCCTGCGCGCCTCCTTCGAGGGCTGGATGCATTGCCGCGACAACGCGGACGAGTGCGTCGACATCGTCCTCGACCAGGGGACGATCCTTGGCGAGGGCCATCAGCACTGGATGATGAACGAGATCAACGCGCTCATCTGGCCGTCCCCCGACGGCATCGGAATGCTGGATCCCGATCTCTGGCAACAGACGGTGGACATCAGTCTTGAGTTCGACATCCTGACCGAAGAGCCGACCGATGGCGCCTTCCGGACCGATCTGGCGGAAGCCGCGCTGGCCGGGATCGACGGCGACACGACGGGAGACGACTTCGAGAAGGCCGAGGTGGAGGTCACCCCGGGCGGCGAATAGACCGATCCGGTCCACGTCGCACGCCTGCGGCCCTTCCCGATCCGTCGGGGAGGGCCGCCTCTTCGGGCCGGCGATTCGAGGGGTGCATGGTAAGGGCCGGCACACGGCCGAAGAGGGACAGGTAGTCATGGGATGACTCGTCGGCGTTGAATCGGCCAATCGCGTGGCCGGGATCGCCCGTGCGCCACGCTCAAGGAGCGCTGTCGGACTCGGCGGAGATGCCCAAGACCAGTCCTACCAGTCATCCCCTGAATGATTGACCATGAGGCGACATCAGAGGTTCGGCCCGTCGTCCCCAGCCGGCTCTGCGTTGCGCTCGGCGCGACGCACGAGCATGGGCAGCAGCGGTGGCACCATCAGGGTGGTGATGATCGCCATCCCGACGACGACCGAATAGATCTTGGAATCGATGGCGCCGGCGGAGAGTCCCAGCCCCGGCGACCACGATGCCCACCTCGCCGCGCGGCACCATGCCCCATCCGACCAGCGTTGCCCG
>JACDBS010000241.1 GCA_013694795.1 Chloroflexota bacterium
GCCCCACACCCCGTCGGGCGGTTGCTGCGCAAGGATCTGGGCGCCCCAGCCCTCGCGGGTCACGCGCGCGCGTTCGGCCGCCACGTCGTCGGCCGACGCATCGGTCAGGTCGCGCATCACCTGCCAGCGGATTGCGGGATCGGAATCGAGGAGCCAGTCGATGACATTCATGTGCGCAGCATGATTCCCGATCATTGATCGCGTCTCATGCCTGGCATTGCGCCGAGCTGTCAGAACCGCTCGGGAACGCCGGGCTGACGCAGATCGATCTCTGGGACTGAGGTCCCTAGTCGTCGGCTCCGTCGAGGTAGAGGAGGACGGCCAGCACCCGGCGGTTGACGTCCGGGTCGTCCTCGAGCCCGAGCTTGCTGAAGATCGTGCCGCTCATCCCCTCGAGCGTCTTGGTCGTGATCCCCAGACGTTGCGCGATCGCCCGGTTCGAGTGCCCCCCCGCGATCAACCCCAGAGCCTGGCCCTCGCGGTCCGTCAGGCGGGTCAGCCGATCGTCCCGGCGCCGCGCCCGGACCAGCTCCCCGATGACGGCCGGGTCGACTGCCGAGCCGCCCGCGGCAACCCGGTGGGCTGCGTCCAGGAGCTCTGCCGCCTCGCCGAGCCGGTCTTTCAGCAGGTAGCCCACGCGATCAACGCCGGCCCCGAGCAGCCGCAGCGCGTACTCGGGCTCGAGGAACTGCGAAAGGACGAGGACACCCACCGTCGGGAACCGCTCGCGGATCGTGAGGGCGGCGTCCAGTCCGGCGTTACCACCGGGCGGCATGCGGATGTCGACGACGGCGAGGTGCGGCGGCTCGTTCGCGACGGCCTGGAAAAGTTCGCTCGCATCGCGCGCCTCGGCCGTCACGCGGAAGCCACCTTCGGAAAGGATCCGTGCCACGCCCTGGCGGATGACGACGGAGTCGTCGGCGACGATCGCCCGCAGCGGTGTCATCCCGTCGGAATCGTCGCCCGGATGCGGGTCCCGCGGCCGGCGTCGCTGACCACCTCGAACCGGCCGCCGAGCGCCATCACGCGGTCGGCCAGCCCGCGAAGGCCCGAGCCGCGCTCCGCTGCTGCACCGCCCTGACCGTCGTCGCTCACCTCGAGCTCGAGCGACGCTCCCGCCTGCACGACGCGCACCGTGGCATGGCTCGCCCGCGCATGCCGCTGTGTGTTCGTGAGCGCTTCCGCGATCGTGAAGTACGCGGTGGACTCGACCAGCCGAGGGAGTCGCCCGTCGAGGGTCATGCCGACGTCGACCGGGATGCCCACCCGACGCGCGAGGGCTGTCACGGCGGCTTCCAATCCTGCGTCCTCGAGGATCGCCGGATGGATCCCGCGGGCCAGCTCGCGCAGTTCGTGGATGGCCTCGGTGATTTCACGGGCTGCGGCATCGAGCTGTTCGCGAAGTAGCTTCGGGGCGGCCTCCGCGTCGGCCGTGCTGCGCGCCTGCTGGAGCGCGAGCATCACGCCGATCAGCCGTTGCTGGGCGCCATCGTGGAGGTCGCGCTCGAGGCGCCGCCGTTCCTCCTCGGCGGCGGTGACGATGCGCTCCCGCGACTCCGTGACCGCTCGCAGTTGCTCGCGGAGCTCCGACTCGAGCCGCTCATTCTCCAGCGCGAGACGGAGGACGCGGACGACCGCAGCGAGCAGTTCCGGCTGCTCGAGCAGCGCCGGGTCATGGACGATGGCCGCCGATGCCCGGTCCTCCGGTCCGATCATCGTCACCGCGCGTCCGTGGTCCGGACTTGGCAGCGCAGCTGGTGCAGCATCCTCCGTAATCCACGCCTTTCCGTCGACTGGCCGCAGCAGCACGAGCGACGGGTCGCCGAGCGCAGTCCGGAGCGCATCGCCCACCGTGCCCGAGCCGCGTGGCCGCTCCAGGCCGGCCGAGAGCGGGCCGAGGGGACCCGGGGCCCTTCGAAGGCGAAGGGTTGCCACGACGAAGCCGATCGGCACCAGGACCCTCGCTCCGAACCCGACCCAGGCGAAGATCTCGCCCCACGGTTCGGTGATCTCCACGAGCAGGGCTCCCGTGGCGGTGCTCCAGGCGTACTCGAACGAGTCGTAGGTCCTGGCGGTCATCGCCAGGCCACCGGCCACGAGGATCGGCAAGCGGACGCGCCGCAGGACGGGACCGGACCGCAGGAGACGGCTTAGCGCGACCACGCCGACAAGCGCCGCGAGGCCTGAGATTGCCAGGTTGGACGCGATCTCGACCGCTTCGAACGCCGCCAGGTTTGGCCAGATCGCAAATGGGTTGGCTGCGCACTCGGCGCAGTCAAAGACGCGAACTGGATCCTGGAGGAGCAACCGGCCCAGCGACCGCGCGGCCATCGCCGCCCCAAGGGCTCCGATGAGCCAGCGCGGCTCGAGCCGCAGGGAGGGCGAGGAGAGCATGAGCAACAGGGCGGCCAGGACGAGGTCGTAGTAGCCCTCGAAGGCGAAGCCGAGGTGAGTCACGACCGGCTGGCCGGACGGGGCATAGCTGCCCACGAACCAGAGGGCACCGCACACGAGAAGCATCGGGCCGGCCGGCGAATGGGGGCGCAGCCACACAGCGATGAGGCCGGAGGCCACAAACGTGAGCCCCATGACGAGGTCGGCGACAAGGAACTGAGGCGGAGCGCCGCTCGCCATGCCAACGACCGTCGTGACAGCCGCGAAGGCGATCACGCCCGCGGCCAGGGCAAGGGCTCGGCGATGGCTCATGGGTTGCATTGCTGGCACGCCACTGTGGCTGGATACCCGGGCTACCCCGGGCGATGCCGGCCGGGCGAGCCCGCTGGTCCGACGGGCGAGACGTTCCTACGGTGAATGCCCATCCCCATAGGAGATCAGCAGTGAATCGGCGCACATTCTTCATCTCCGTTACCTTCGCCCTCGTCCTCGGTGTGATGAGCGCCGGTGTCGCCCAGGCCGGCGGCCCGTTGAGGATCAGTGACTCGTACACGGAGACCTTCTTCGACGACTTCATCTACGAGCTGTGCGGGATCGAGACGTTCACGGCCGTGACCGAGCGCTGGACCCTGAAGAAGTACCCGGACGGCTCGGCGATCCTGCACGTGAATCGGTATTTCGTCTCGGAAGACCCGCGGATCCCGAGAGAGCGTGGTGCCGGAACCAGCTTCTTCGCGCCCGATGGAACGCAGACCACCGTCGGCAGTCCGACCCGGATCTTCGCGACGGACGGCCGCGGCCTGCTGCTCCTGGACGCCGGCCGTGTGGTGTTCGGCGAGGAGATCACGATCCGCGGGCACGTCGAGTCCTTCGACGTCGATCTCGCCGAGTACTACTGTCCCTGACGACGGCCCGTTTCCCGTCGATGATCGACTCGACCTCGGGTGGTCAGGAGTCGTCTCCGCGCAGCCACCCGAGGTCCGGTTCCCACGCATCGACAACGTCCGAAAGGCCGGCGGCACGAGCCCTCCGCTCAGCGTGGTTGAAGACCATCCGCTGTGCCGACGGGCTCGGATCGCGCGCGATCGTCTCGACGAGTCCCGCCACATTGGGCCAGCCCAGCGGAATGCGGTCCAGCTCGTGGCGCAGCCACGTGTTGAAGGGACGGACACGCGCCTCCAGCGCAAACGCTATCGTCAGAAACGGCGAGAGCGATTCCAGTATCGAGCCGTCCCTCGAGGTCTCGACCGGGCGTGGGGAAGGCTGGGCTTAGGACGACTCGACCGCAGCGAGGCCGAGCCATGAGGCGAGGTTGCCGACTTCGGCCCGCACGGCTGTCTTCATCGTGCGCGTGAACGTGACGTCCTCGTGAATGGCGTTGACCCGCAACAACTGACTTCGACCTCGCCGCGGTCGAAGCCGCCGCCGCGGTCCTCGTTCGGGCCTCCCGGACCCTGGTAGACGCCGTCGACCGATAGGAAGGTCGTGACAGTCAGCAGCATCGGTCAGTTCGCCTCGAGGACCTGGCGGAGCCTGGCGGCGAAGGCGTCCGGCTCTCCTGCCGGCTGGCCGTACTCGCCACCCATGAAGCCGCCGTGGCCGCTCGGGAACATCACCGGTTCGGTGCCAAGCCGCTCGGCGACGGCGAAGGCAGCGCGGCTCGGCATGATGCCCTCCGACTCCACGCCCGCGGCCATGACGATCCGGGTCGATGCCGCCCGAAGGGCGTCGAAATCAGCCTCGTACTGTGTTCCGGTGATGATGTTCTGGCCCATCAACGGATCGGTGCGTGAGCCGTCGTCCTCTGTCGGCATCCCGAACATCGCCGGGTCCGGCGCTGGCTGCTGAGCGAAGTCGCCGGGGAACTCTCCCTGATGGCTGACGACGGCAATGAAGTGGGCCATGCCGGCGCCGAATCCACTGCGCTGGTACGTCTCGTGAACCGCGCGGGCGGCCGCCTGCGCGTTCTCGCGATCGGGCAGGACCGAGGCGAGCGGTGGCTCGTGCGCCACGAGCGTCCGAACGTCCTCTGGATGCTTGGCGACCAGCGCCAGCGCGTTCACCGCACCACCGCTGCTGGCGAACAGGTCGACCGGCCCAACCCCGAGCTCCTGGATGATCCGATGCACGTCGTCGGCGTGCTCGTCCGGCGTGGATTCCGACGTCATGTCGGGCTTCGTGCTGCGCTCGGACCCCCGCGGGTCGTACGTCACGATCGTCCGGTCGGTGAAGTGGCCGGCCAGACTGCCGAATCCCGCGGCGCCCATCGGTGAGCCGATCAGGAACAGAACCGGGGCATCGGCCGAGCCCCCCCGCACGTCGTAGGTCAGCGTTGCACCGGGCACGTCGAGCGTGCGTGTCGTCGCGTCAGTCAGGGTCATGATGGCTCTCCTGTGGGGTCGGATTGGTTTCTCGGTTGAACAGACTTGCGCGAGCCGCCGATCTCATCGGTATGGCTATCAATCGACTTTCCGATACGTCAGGTCGAAGTCCGGTTCCCAGGCGGAGCCGTCCTGCGACGACTCCCATCGGCCTTCGATGCTCCGACCCTGGTCTCGAATGGCCCCGATGTACCGCTGGTGAAAGCCGGGAGCTGCCCTCCAGACCTGCCACGTGTCGGTGCCCAGGTTCATGCGATAGACCCGGAATACGCCGCGCGCGTCGGAGTACAGCATCGCGTGCTCGAGGGTCGTGTCATCGAAGCCGATGATCGAGGTCACGGGCATCGGCGAGTGCGCCACCCATTCGGATCCGCATCGGGGCTCGGTTGATCGACCGCGTGCTCGTTGACGAAGGCGCCGTCCTCGATCCACTCAAACGTCGCCGACCCGCGTCCCAAGAATCGTCCCTCGGCGCTGGCTTCGAACTCCCACGTCCCGATGAGCATGCCGAGCGACGATGCCGCCTTCGTGCCCTCGTTCATCTTGGGGATCTCCTATGCATGCGCGACCTTCTCCTCCGCGAGGATGGCGTCGATCTGGCCGACGGCCTGCGTGATGCCCTCCTCCATACCCATGGCGAGGACCTGCTCCATCGCCTCGGCGCTCGGGAAGATGCTGTCGATCGACATCCGCGTCCGTCCGTCGCCGATGTTCTCGATGGTCACGCGGGCGGTTGTGACCGGGAGGTCGGTGTTCGGGGTGCCGTCGTCGCTGGCGAATCCGTTGCGGAAGACGAGCGAGCGAGGCGCATCGGCCTCGACGATGTCCCAATAGCCACGCGGCTGGTCGCCCTCCGGACCGGTCATGTGGTACTCGACCCGACCGCCGCGCTTCAGGTCATGCGAGGTCACGGTGGCGGGGTAGGTCGGCGGTCCCCACCAGCGCTCCAGCTGGCGCGGGTCCGCCCACAACTGCCACACCCGCTCGGGCGAGGCGTCGAACTCGGCGGTGATGGTCATGGACAGGTCGTCGCGGTTCTTCCGCACGGCGGTGACGGTCACTTCTTGCGCTCCTTGGTATGGGTGATGAGATCGGTCATGCGGTTGAGCCGTCCGCGCCACAGGTCCTCGTAGCGGTCGAGCAGGCGCCGCGCGACGCGAAGCCCCTCGACGTTGGTGCGGACGACCTTGCGACGCCCGATCCGCTGCTTGGTGACGAGCCCCGACCGCTCGAGCACCGCGATGTGCTTCTGGACCGCGGCGAAACTCATGGGGTAGTGGCCCGCAAGCTCGGCAACGCCCTCCTCTCCGTCGATCGCCCGGCGTACGATGTCACGCCTGGTGGGATCCGCCAGCGCGGCAAATACCCGGTCGACGTCCAATGCGAAGCTCATGAATACAACCATACAGTTGTATCGGCGAGGCGTCAAC
>JACDBS010000001.1 GCA_013694795.1 Chloroflexota bacterium
CACGAAGGCGAGGCTGTAGGCGTAGAGGTTGGGGGTGTAGGAGCTGCTGATCGCGTTGGGCGCCAGGATCCTCAGCAGGTTCGGCTCGTTGAAGAGCTGGAAGCTTCCGATGACCGAGAAGATGACGGTCAGGATGAGCGCCGGTCGGACCGCGGGGATCTTGATCGACCAGGCGATGCGCGGCTCCGAGGCGCCGTCCACGCGGGCCGCCTCATAGAGCTCGGTCGGAATCGAGCGCAGGGCTGCGTAGATGATGATCATGTTGTAGCCGATGAACTCCCAGTTCACGACGTTGATGATCGAGAAGAGGACGAAGTCCGGAGCCAGGAACGGCGGCGCGGGCAGGCCGACCATGCCGGCCAGCTGGGCGAAAGGTCCGAAGTCTCGTCCGTAGAGGTAACCCCACATGAGTGCGGCTACCACCGCGGGAACGGCGTAGGGGACGTAGATGCCGAGCCGGATGAACTTCTCCAACCGCACCATGCCGCTGTCGAGCGCCAGCGCGAAGAACAGCGACAGCCCCAGCATGATCGGTACCTGGATGAGCAGGAACAGGAGCATCCGCGCTACCCCGGACAAGAAGGCGGGGTCCGTCAGCGCGCGGGTGTAGTTGGCGAAGCCGGCGAACGAGGTGCCGCCCACCAGCTGTTGCCTGAAGAACGACAGGTACCCCGCGTACCCCAGCGGGACGATGATCATGGCGAGGAAGATGACGAAGAACGGGAGGACGAAGAGGTAAGCCGCTCGGTACTGGCGCTTCTTGGCCACGGTGAGGGGCTTACGGGTGGGTGGAGTGGTCACGCTTCGGATTTCGGCTGTGCTGGTCGCAGTAGCCATGACCCGCCCCTTTCGAGGATGTGGGTACAAGGAGCGCCGGGCACGGCGGCCGATCGATGGCACACCCCCGGCTTCGGGGTGACCATCGACCGGCCGTCGACCCTGCAGGGGATCAGGAGACGGTGAAGCCCTGAGCCTTGGCGTAGGCGGCCACCCCGTCCTGCCACTTCTGCAGTCCGGCGACGAGATCGGTCTTGTCGGCGATCGCCTTGCCGAGACTGTCGGTGAAGTTCGAGTAGACGAAGTCCATGAACGGCAGCCAGGCGAAGTCGGGAGTGACGGTGGCGGAGATGGCGGTGAACTTCTCGTTGACCTTCTGGCCGCCGTAGAAGGGCGCTTCCTGACCGACGAACTTGGGGTCCTCGAGAATGGTGGTTGACGGCGGGAACAGGAACTGCTCGGTGGCCAGCCGCAGGGCGGACTCCTTGTCCGTGTTGATGAACAAGGCGAGCTGAGCGGCGGCGATCGGGTTCTTGCTCAGCGCCAGCACAGCGTCGGTAGAGCCTCCCCAGTTTCCTGAGGTCGGCGTGGCGGGGTCCCACTGGGGCAGGTCAGCGGCGCGCCACTTCCCGGATGTCTTCTTAGCCGTTCCCTGAAGGAAGACCGGCCCCCAGGCTGCTGCCGGCCAGGCGGCGTACTTCCCGTTCGAGAACCCCTGGTACCAGGAGTCAGTGAAGTCCGGGTCGACCGACACCACGTCCTTGGCCACCATGTCGCCCCAGAACTTGGCCACCTGCTTGGCCTCCTCGCTGGCGAGGTTCACGGTAACCGTCTGCTCCCCGTCGAAGGCAAAGGGTCGCGCACCGATCTGCCACAGGTAGGACACGAAGTGACCCGGGTCGTTCGGTGCCAGGTTGGCGAGATAGCTCTTCGGGCTCGCTGCGCGGTAGCTCTCAGCCGCCGCCGCGAAGTCGGGCCACGTCTTGGGCACCTCGATGCCGGCCTCGGCGAGCAGGTCCTCCCGGTACAGCAGCCCCATCGGACCGACATCCTGGGGGACGCCGTAGAGGGCTTCGTCCTTGGCCACCTGGGACCAGACCCATTCGGGGTACTGCGCCTTGATGTCGGCGCCACCGTAGGGAGCGATGTCCAGCAGGTTGTTGCCCAGCGTGAACGAGGGGATGTACTGGTACTCGACCTGAGTGACGTCGGGGGCGCCTTGGCCGGACTTGATGGCGGCGCGCAACTTCTGGTAGTGAGGGGCGCCGGCGCCCACGTTGACCAGCTTGACCTTGACCTTCGGATACTTCTTCTCGAACAGGTCAACCTGGTTCTGCATGTCGGGAACCCAGGTCCAGAACGTCAAGGTGGTGTCCTTGGACATCGCGGCGTCGATATCAGCCTGGCTCGTCTTCGGGGCCGCAGACGTCTCGCTGCTGCCCGCCCCCCCACCACCGCCGCAGGCGGCGAGAAGCATGGTGCTCGAGATGCCGGCTGCTGACGTGAGGAGGAACCTGCGACGGGTGAACGGGTTGGACATGACTTCCTTCTTCCTTGAGGGGACGTGTCTGAAGAATCGGTGAGTACGGCGAAGCGGCCGGTCAGCGAGCGTGATCGATTGCCGCGTCCCCGCCGCCTCAGGCGCGGGAATAGCAGTGACGTGGAGGCGGGCCGCCCGACTGAAGCTGGCGTCAGCCCGCTCTTGACAACGTAGTCAACCGCAGCGCACGGAAGATTGTCAACGATGCCATCTCCGCTCGCGTAGACCTGAGTCCGCCTACGGGACCTTCAGCCGCTCCCGTGCGCCGTCGCGGCGATCGCCCGCACCGCCCGGTGCACCGGGACGGGAGGGCGGCCGGAGAGGATCCGGAGCTGGTCGGCGCGGGTCGACGCGCCGGCGTAGAACCGCTGCACCAGCGCGGGATCCAGCCGGTAGAAGCGCTGCAGGACCCGGTACCGCTCGCTCGGCTCCGCGGCGCGGAAGAGCATGGTGTCCAGCAGCCGGTAGAAGCCGCGGTGCTTCCACGTCCGGGCCGCGTGCTCGGAGGTCAGCCGCACCAGCGCGGGATGCGACAGGTCCGTCGCGTCGCCGATCAGGCTCGCGAGCCGGATGGCGTCCGGCAGCGAGTAGCCGGTGGTCGGGTGGAAGAGCCCCGCTCGCATGCCGGCCTTGGCCAGCTCGTTCCCGGTCGAGGCCCAGTAGCGGTCGAAGTCGCCGCGAACCACGACCGGCAGCACGCCGCTCTCGGTGCGGCTGGTGCGCTCGACCGCCCAGCCGCGGCGGCGCCCGTAGGCGCTGATCCGGGCCGTCAGCGCTGGGATGTCCAGGGTGGGGAAGTCGCTGTAGTAGGTGTCCTCGACAAAGATCTCCCGCGGTCCGAACGGCAGCAGGTAGACGAACCGGTAGCCGTCGCGCTGGTCAACCGTGGCGTCCATCACCAGTGGGCGCCGTACCCCGTGCGGCTGCGCGGTGTGCAGCAC
>JACDBS010000010.1 GCA_013694795.1 Chloroflexota bacterium
GTCGAGACGGAGGATCGGCTGGAGCACTACCCGGTCGCGCTTGTCGGCCTGGCCTTCAGTGCCACGGCCGTGGCCTGGATCATCGGCGTGCTGATCGATGCCACATTAGGTGGCGGTCGGGCGCTCAGCGGCGGCGACGTCTGGCGGCGTGAGCTGGCGGATTGGATACCGCTTGCGCTCATCGGCATTGCGGTCTGGATCTGGCGCTGGCGACGCGTCGGCGATCGATGGGCGGTCGACCCGGTCGGGGAGGCAGTATCCACCACGCGCCGCGCGATGCTGCTCATTGCTCTGGCTGCGGGCGTCCTGGCGGGAATCGCCGCCGCCGGGCTCATCCTCTATCGCCTCTTCGGCAGCATCTTCGGCATCAGCCAGGTCGGCGACCCGGTCTCCGAGCTGAGCAGGCCGGTCGGTGTCCTGCTGGTGGCGGTGGCCGTGGCGGCCTACCACGCGATTCAGCTGCGGCGCGATCAATCGATGCGGACGGACCTCGACGCGTCACGTGGAGAGCCCGTTGTTGCGGCGCGGATCAACCTCAGGCTCTCGGGGCCACCCGGAGCGGACCCTTCCGGGGTTGTCGCCACCTTGCGCCAGCAGCTTCCACCCGGCTATGACCTCGAGGCGCTCGAGGAACGCTGAGGCCTCATGGGCCATCGCCGAAGGCGCGCTCGCACGCCGAGCATCGCAGCGAGATGGTCGAGCCGGACGCCTCGGGAATCAATGCACGCTGGCACCGCGAGCGATCAATTGGGGGCTGGACGCAAGGTCCGCAGCAAGGTTCAATAAGTAGGCTTCCGCCACACCGTAACGAGCGATGAGGAATACCGATGAGCCGAGGCCCTCGGATTGCATTGCTGGCAGCCGCCGCGCTGCTCGTGGTGGTGGCCGGCACGGTGCTCGCGACGCGCGCGCCCGACGTCGCCGACGAGCCGAGCCAGTTGACCCAGGATGGGGACGACACCCCGCCGACCGCCGAAGAGCTCGCGCATGCGGCCGAACGGCTTCGCCTGAGCAACGTCACCGTGAACGACGCCGAATTGGCCAACCTGGCAACGCGCTATGGCCTGGGCGGCGCCGTGCGAGTTATTGCCTGGGCCGCCGCCGATGCTGGCGACGAGTGGACTGTCGCGACGATCACCGAATTACGCGACAGCGGTGGCACCGAGGGCACCGGCATGGGCTGGGGAAGGATCGCCAAGGACCTTGGCGTGCATCCCGGTATCGGCTCGATCATGGGCAACGGCGGCGGCCACGGTCGCGTGAATGCCCCCGGCCAGGAGAAGGACCGCGGCGGCGACGAGGGCGACGCGTCCGGCGGTTGAGCCATCGGCCTTTCCTGCCTCCTCCGTCGGAGCTCTGACCCGCGGCGTTGGCACCATCCGTGCAAAAGGGGCGCCCGACCGAGTTCGTTCAGGCTGCACAGATCATGGTCCGAGAGAAGTGGCGGGCGGGCTTCACCCGCAACAGCGACATCGAGTTCCGAGAACTGCTTGAGCGGCTGCCGGCTGCTGCGTACACGACCGACGCCGACGGGCTGATCACCTGGTTCAACCAGTACGCGGTCGACGTGTGGGGCCGCGAGCCCCGACTGAACGATCCGGAGGATCGGTTCTGCGGCTCCTTCCGCCTCTTCCACATCGACGGCGAGCCGATGCAGCACGCCGAATGCTGGATGGGCCTGGCGCTACGCGACCGACATGCATACAACGGCCACGAAGTGGTCATCGAGCGCCAGGACGGAAGCCGTCGCGTTGCGCTCGCCCACGCGAACCCGATCTTCGACGGCGATGTCCTGGTGGGCGCCGTCAACGTCCTGATGGACATCACCGATCGAAAGCATGCCGAGCTCGAGCTGCAGGAGGCCAGCGAGGCCAAGACCCGCTTCCTGGCCGTCCTCGCGCACGAGTTGCGCAACCCGCTGGCGCCCATGCGAAACGCGTTCGAGCTGATGCAGCGCGGTGGCGATGAGCCCGCCGTGCAGCGAGCGCACGCCACCCTCGACCGCCAGCTCAGGCATCTGACGCGCATCGTGGACGACCTGCTCGACGTGGCGCGCATCACGCGGGGCAGCCTCGAGCTGAGGCGATCGCGGGTCCAGCTCGCGCCGATCCTGAGCCAGGCGGCGGAAACGGCGCGACCTCTCATCGAACCCAAGGGCCAGCGCCTGGAGGTCCATATCCCCGGAGAGCCGATCGTTGTCGACGGCGATCCCGTCCGCCTGGCCCAGCTGATCGGGAATCTGCTGGCCAATGCGTCGAAGTACAGCGACGCCGGCAAGAACATCGACCTCCGTGTCGAGCGGATGGGCAGCGATGTCATCGTCTCGGTCCTCGACGAGGGAATTGGCATTCCGGCCGAGGCTCTGCCAACGATCTTCGAGATGTTCTCGAGCGGGACGGCATCCTCGTCGCAAGATGGTCTTGGGGTTGGCCTGACGCTGGCCCGTCAGCTGGCCGAGATGCACGGCGGGTTCATTGAGGTGCGCAGCGCCGGCGCCGGAGCGGGCAGTGAGTTCCGTGTTCACCTGCCTGCCGTGCTGGACATGCGGGAGCCGGCGGTGACGGGTCCGGCCGAGCCGCAGCGCACGCGGGCTCCCACCGGGCGCCGCGTGCTCGTGGTGGACGACAACCGCGACGCTGCAAACTCTCTCTCCGAGCTTCTCAGGGTCGACGGATACGAGACGCGTGTCGCCCACGACGGTGCCGCAGCGGTGGAGTTGGCGGAGTCGTGGGGGCCCGAAGTGATCCTGCTCGACATCGGACTGCCTCGGCTGGACGGCTACGAGGCGGCGCGCCGCATCCGGGCGCTGGAGCGAGGTAGCGAGATCAGGCTCATCGCGGTGACCGGCTGGGGCCAGGCCGAAGACCGCGCAAAGTCGGCCGCGGCGGGCTTCGATCATCATCTCGTGAAGCCGGTCGACCTCCCTACCTTGTCGGAGCTATTCCAGCCCATCGTCTGAGGCACCGAATGGACCGAACCCAGCTTCTTGACCGATTCCGCGGCGGCTTCGCCGATGTGCAGGCCGCAGTCGCCGGGATCACCGATGCCGAGCTCGACCAGGCCGCGCCCGACGGCGGCTGGACCCCGCGTCAGGTGCTTCACCACCTGGCCGACTCGGAGACGATCGCCTATGTGCGGCTGCGCCGGCTGATCGCCGAGGACGAGCCGACCATCGTTGGCTATGACGAACCTGAGTACGCCCGTCGCCTTCACTACGAGCGCCCGGTCGACGCCTCTCTCGCGGTGCTGGCCGCCGTGCGCGCCGCCAGCCTGGGTCTGCTGGAGGCGCTCTCGCCGGCTGAATGGGAGCGGCGCGGGACCCACACGGAGTCGGGACCGTACTCGGTGGATGACTGGCTGGGCATCTACGCGGAACATCCGTACGACCACGCCAACCAGATCGGAGTGGCACGCGGAGGCGGCCGAGTCCCTAGCCGGGCCAGCGCTCGCTGAAGACAGTCTCCTCGCGTGGGAGCCGCGCCTCGCCGGGCGCCGACTTCGGCTTGCGGGCGGCATCGGTGGGATGACCGATGGCGACGACCGTCCGCACGAACCGATCCTGTGGCAGGCCCAGCAGCCCAGCCACGGCGGGGCGTACCTCGGAGCGGATCCAGGCGATTCCCGCCGCCAGGTCGAGGAGTGAGGCCGCGATGAGCATGCGCTCCGCGGCACGGCCCTCGTCATAGCCGTGCACCACGCGCCTGCCAGGCTCCGTCGGGAGCGCGATCGCGATCGCCGCTCGGGCCGTCGCCAGTGAGCGCGTCTGCGGCAGCCCGGCCTCGGCGAGGGCGCGCAGCGTGGCCGGCTCGCGGATCACGATGAAGCGCCATGGCTGCGAGTTGCGGCTCGATCCGGACCAGCGAGCCGCATCCGCGACCGCGTCGAGCGCGGCGGGGTCGACGGGCGCATCCGTGAACTCGCGCACCTGGCGCACGCGCAGGAGCGGTCGGACGTCCTCGGCGGCATCTGTCATGCGTGCAGGGTAGCCTTTACGATGCCGATGCGGACCGCGCACCGTCGAGGAGGCGATCGACCATGAAATCGGACCCGTGGCGGAAGTCATCTGACGAGTTGAAGGAGCGCTTCGCGGCGGCGGTCGCCGGTATCGACGGCCTGGAGCAACGCAAGATGTTCGGGTACCCTGCCGGGTTCATCAGCGGGAACGCCCCAGACTCGCTGACACAACCGAAGGTCCGACGGGCGGCTACTGCGTCGTGCGGCGGTTGTAGAGCCACAGGCCGAGCGGGAAACTGACCACGAGGATCGCCACCGACCAGATCACGGACGGCAGCTCGGCCGCGTACAGGTTCGTGCCGAGAGTCAGGTCGCGCACGGCGTTGACGACCAGCGTCATCGGCTGGTTCTCGGCGAAGATGCGCATCCAACCGGGCATGGTGTCGGTGGGGACGAACGCGCTGCTGACGAAGGTGAGCGGGAAGACTGCCGCGAAGATGATGCCCTGGAGCGCCTCCGGGGTACGCACCAGGGCTCCCGCCGCCACGCCGACCCAGGAGAGCGCGAAGCCGAACAGCAGCATGATCGCGACCGCGGCCAGGTTGCCACCGATGCCGCCTTCGGGCCGGAAGCCGACGAGCATGCCGACGACCCACATGATGGCGATGGCCAACGTGGCGCGCATGAGATCGGTCAGGGTTCGACCGGTAAGGACCGACGATTGCGACATCGGCAGCGAGCGAAAGCGGTCGATCATGCCCTTCTGGAGGTCGTTGGCAAGCAGGACCCCGGTGTATATGCCGGCGAACGCCACCGTCTGGACGAAGATGCCGGCCATGAGGAAGTTGATGTAGGAGGCGTCCTGACCGCCCTCGCTGCCGACACTGATGGCTCCGCCGAAGACGAAGCTGAAGAGCAGCACGAACATGATCGGGCTGAGCGTCACGTCGAGCAGCAGCTCAGGCGTGCGCTTGATATGAATGAGGTTGCGCCTGACCATCTCCCACGAGTCGCGTAGCCACCAGCCGAGGCCAATCATTGGGTGATCTCCGGGGTCTCCTCGGCGGGGCGACCGGTGAGCGACAGGAAGACCTCGTCCAGGGTGGGGCGACGGAAGCCGATGTCGTCGACGTGGACGCCGGCGCTGTCCAGCTCACGGATGGCCCGGGTCAGGACTCCATCGTGCGAGGCAACCGCGACGCTCACGCGACGGTCGTCCTCATCGACGCGGGCCGGTCCTTCGCCGAGCGCCTCCAGCACGCGCCGCGCCGCTGCCAGCCCTGGGGTGTCGCTGACGATGACTTCCAGGCGTTCGCCGCCGACCTGGCGCTTGAGCTCATCGGCCGTCCCGCGCGCGATCACCCGTCCGTGGTCGATCACCGCGATGTCGTCGGCCAGGCGATCCGCCTCCTCCAGGTACTGGGTGGTCATGAGCACCGTCGTGCCACCGCGCGCGAGGTCGGCGATGAGGTCCCACATCGAGAGGCGGCCCTTGGGGTCAAGGCCGGTGGTCGGCTCGTCCAGGAAGATGACCGGCGGCTGGGCCATGAGCGCCGCCCCCAGGTCCAGCCGACGGCGCATCCCGCCGGAGTACGTCTTCACCGTCCGGTCGGCGGCATCGGTCAGCTCGAAGTGCGCGAGCAGGTCGTCCGCCCGCTTCTTCGCGGCCGCGGCGTCCACCCGGTACAGGCGCCCCACCATCTGGAGGTTCTCGCGGCCAGTGAGGATCTCGTCCAGAGCGGCGTACTGGCCCGCCACGCCGATCTTGGCTCGCACCTCCGCCGGGTGACGCAGGACGTCGATGCCGGCCACGGTGGCGCTGCCGCTGTCGGGGCGCGTGAGCGTGGTGAGGATGCGCACCGCGGTGGTCTTGCCGGCGCCGTTCGGGCCGAGCATGCAGAGGATCGTGCCCTCCTTGACGTCGAAGTCCAGGCCGGCCAGGGCATGCGTTTCGCCGAAGGATTTGTGAAGGCCGACGGCCTCGATCATGGCTCGGGTCATGGGCTCGCAGGCTACCCCGATTTCGCCGGCGGCGCTCGGCGTACGATCGACCGATGCCACGCATCGCCGTTGTGTTCACCGGCGGGACGATCGCCATGCGCCAGTCCGGGGCCGGCAACGTGCCGACGCTGCGCGGCGAAGACCTGCTCGCATCGGTCCCGGGGTTGGCGGAGGTCGCAGAGGTCGAGCCGATCGATTGGGGCCTGGTTCCCGCGTCGCACCTGACCTTCGCGCAGGTGCTCGAGATCGGCCGCCTGCTGGCCGAGACCCTGGCGCGCGCGGACATCGACGGGGCGGTGGTCGTGCAGGGCACCGATGTGATCGAGGAGACCGCCTTCGCCTGGGACCTGCTGCCGATGCCTCTGCCGGCGAAGCCGGTGGTGGTGGTCGGCGCCATGCGATCGGCCTCGCAGGAGGGCTACGACGGTCCGGAGAACCTCCGAAACGCGGTCGCCGTGGCGGCCGATGCGGCGATGGCCCACCTGGGCGTGGTGGTTGCCATGGCCGGCGAGATCCACGGAGCCGATGACGTGCGCAAGACGCACACCCATGCCTACGCCACGTTCCAGAGCCCGAATGCCGGTCGCCTCGGCCTCGTCGCAGATGGACGCGTCACGCTGCTGCGGCGTCGCATGCCGGTCCGCCTTTCGCGAATTCCGACCGAGGCGGCCCTGCCGGTGCATGTCCTCAGCGTCGTGCTGGATGCCCAGCCGGCGCTCTCGGACGCTCCGGCAGGACTCGTCGTGACGGCGGCGGGCGGCGGGAACACCCCGCCGGCGTACCTGGAGCTGGCGCGACCGCTCATCGTTGGTGGCGTTCCGGTCGTGCTCACCACCCGCTGCCCATCCGGACGCGTCATGCCGGGGTATGCCTTTCCGGGTGGCAGTTCCGAATGGTGGGAGGCGGGCGCTCTGTTCTCGGGCACCCTGGACGTTCTCAAGGCGCGCGTGCTGGTGGCGCTTGCCGTTGGCGCCGGGGCGTCAGCGCAGGAGCTGGCCGATCTCGTTCGGCCATTCGGCGGAGGACGTGCGGGCTAGTCGGTCACGTCACTCCGGCCTTGTAGGCAACGCCTGCCGCTCGTCGGCGATCGTGCTGCGCCAGGAGTCGCTTGCGGAGACGAATGGCGGTCGGCGTGACCTCGACCAGCTCATCGGCAGCGATGAACTCGATGGCCGACTCGAGCGTGAGCACCCGCGGCGGCGTGTGGATCCGGTAGTCGCCATCGGTGGCCTGGGTGCGCATCTTGGAGAGCGCCTTTGACTTGGTCGGGTTGACGTCCATGTCGCCCGGGCGGCTGTTTTCACCGATGACCATCCCCTCGTACACCTCGGTCGATGGACCGATGAAGAGCTCGGACCGCTCCACCAGGGACGAGAGCGCGTACGCACGCGACTCGCCGGCGCGGTCCGAGACCAGCACCCCGGAAGTCCGATGCGTCACCTCGCCCGCCCACGGGCCATAGCCCTCGCCGATCTGGTGCAGCAGCGCGGTGCCGCGCGTGTCAGAAAGCAGCTGTCCGCGATAGCCGATCAGGCCGCGCGTCGGGATGATGAACTCCATCCGCACGCGGCCGTCAGAATCGGTGCTCATCTGCTCCAGGCGGCCCTTGCGCCCCGCCAGCGCCTGCTGCACCACGCCGATGTAGTCGGGCGGGATGTCGATCGTCACTCTCTCATACGGCTCCTGACCATCACGCAGGATCACCTCGGGTCGGCTGATGGTGAACTCGAAGCCCTCGCGGCGCATCTGCTCGATGAGCACGGCCAGTTGGAGCTCTCCGCGGCCGCGCACCTCGAACGTCTCGCCCGACTCCGTCGGGTGAACCTCGATCGCCACGTTGCCCAGGACCTCGCGATCCAGCCGCGCCTTGATCTGGCGGCTGGTGAGGAAGGTGCCGTCGCGTCCCGCCGTCGGCGCGGAGTTGACGCCGAAGGTCATCCGCAGCGTGGGGGCGTCAACATCCAAACGGGGCAGCGGCCGCGGATCGGCCGGATCGGTGAGCGTGTCGCCGATGGTCACCTCCGGCAGGCCGGCGACGCTGACGATGTCGCCGGGACCGGCTTCGGTGATGTCGATCCGATAGATGCCATGCGCCGTCTGGAGCGCGGTGACCGTTCCGGTCAGGGTGATCGAGCGGCCCGGCTCTACTGACCCATCGGTGTCCTCGGCTGCCTCCCGCACGATCGTCACGCGCTGGCCGACGCGAATCTCACCGTTGCGGATGCGTCCGACCGCCATGCGTCCGACGTAGTCGTTGGCGGTCAGGTTCGTGACGAGCATCTGGAGCGGGTGACCAACCTCATGGATGGGCGGCGGCGTGATCTCCACCAGCAGGTCGAGCAGGGGACGGAGATCCGTCCCAGGCTGCGCCAGGTCACGCGTTGCCGTGCCGGCCTTGGCGTTCGTGTACACGACGGGAAACTCGATCTGGTGCGCATCGGCTCCGAGGTCCATGAACAGCTCGTACACGTCATCGAGCACCTGCGCGGGGCGGGCGTCGGATCGGTCGATCTTGTTGAGGGCCACGATCACCGGCAGGTGGCGCGCCATGGCCTTGAGCAGCACGTAGCGCGTCTGCGGCAGCGGACCCTCCGACGCGTCGACCAGGAGCAGGACGGCGTCGACCATGAGCAGGGAGCGCTCGACCTCGCCGCCGAAGTCGGCGTGGCCCGGCGTGTCGACGATGTTGAGCCGGACGCCTTCGTAGTCGACCGTCGTTTGCTTGGCGAGGATGGTGATGCCCTTCTCGCGCTCCAGGTCGCCCGAGTCGAGCACGCGCTCGATCAGCGCCTCGTTGGCTCGGAACGTCCCGGTCTGGCGCAGCATGCCGTCGACCAGGGTGGTCTTGCCGTGGTCGACGTGCGCGATGATGGCGACGTTGCGCAGATCCGCGCGAATGTTGGTGGGCATCGGCCTCCCATCGTGGCAGATGGACTCTCTCCGCGCTCAAGCGCCGACCGCCATCGGTCCGGGATGTGCACACTGCGGGAGAACCATGCTGACCGATGCGCTCCGCGACCTCGCCTCGGCGCTCGAACGGCGAGCTGCCAGCGCACCAGGCCCGAACCGCGCCGCACGCGCCGAGCGGCTGCGGCGCCATGTGACCGAGTACCTGCTGCCGCGTGGGCGCGACGCGGGCGCCCCACTCGTCATCGTCATCCTGGGCTCGACCGGCAGCGGCAAATCCAGTCTCTTCAACGCTCTCGCCGGGCGTGCGGTCAGCCCGGCCGGCGTGCTCCGCCCGACCACGCGGCGGCCCGTCGCGCTCGCCCATCCTGATGATGCCTCGCCGGACCTCCTGCCGGGACTGGCGACGCGCAAGACCGTGGAGCTGATCGCCGACGCAGGCGCCCGACGCGGCATCGTGCTCGTCGACGCGCCTGACTTCGACAGCGTCGAGCTGGCGAACCGGGCGTTGGCGGTCGAGCTGCTGGAGGCGGCCGACCTCGTCATTTTCGTCACCACAGCGACCCGCTATGCCGACCAGGTGCCGTGGGCCATCCTGGGTCGGGCTCGGCAGCGCGGCGTGCCGCTGCTGGCTGTTCTCAACCGCCTTCCGGCCGAGACCGATGACGCCGATGCGGTCGCTCGCGACTACCGCAACCTCCTCGAGCGCGGGCACCTGGAGGAGGCGGGCGCCTTCGGAGCCCTGGAGGTCGTGCCGGTGGCCGAGGGAGCGCTCGACACCGAGCGCGATGCGCTCGACGCGGCGGCGGTGGGCCCCATCAGCCAGGCACTCGATCGTCTCATGGCGGACGACGTCGCGCGGCGCGACCTCGCGATGCGCAGCCTGGAGGCCGCGCTGTCCGGGCTGCCCGAGGCGGTCGACGAGGTCGCTCGCGAAGTTGACCACGAGGCGACGGCGGCGACTGCGCTGCTCGACGCGGCCGCTCGATCCTATGCCGAGCGACGGAAGGCGCTCGGCGACGAGCTGGGGCGCGGCACCTTCCTGCGCGCCGAGGTCCTTCGACAGTGGCAGGCGTTCGTTGGTGCCGGCCAGGTCGCTCGCATCCTCTCGCAGGGCATCGGGCGTATCGCGGCAACGGTGCGCGGCCTCCTCCAGCCTGGCCCACCGCCCCCTGCCGCGGAGGTGCGCGAAGGGGCGTTCGCCGATCTCGTGGCCCTGGCCATTCAGCACGCGGACGCGGCGGCGCGCCGGACGGCGACCGGCTGGCTCGGCGATCCGTACGGCGAGCGCGCGCTGGCTGTCGACGCGACCCTGTGGGGCGCCTCGTCCGGGCTCGGCGGCCGCCTCACCGAGGGGCTGGAGCAATGGGCCGACGGCGTCGCCGACGAGATCCGGACCCTCGGCGAGAAGCGCAAGGGATGGGCACAGGTGGCCAGCATCGGGGTAAACGCGGTCGGCACCAGCGCCATCCTCGCCGTCTTCATGCACACGGGCGGCCTGACCGGCGCCGAGGTGGGGATCACCGCGGCCACCGCGGTTGTCAACCAGAAGCTGCTGGAGGCGATCTTCGGCGAGGCCAACGTGACGGCCTTCGTGGCCCGCGCACGTTCGGCGCTCGGTGTCCTCCTGGACGGCGCCTTCGACCATGAGCGCCAGCGCTTCACCACTGTGCTGGGAGAGCAGGCCCAGCTCTCAGGCCTTGCCGATCAGCTTCGCCAGGCAGCCCGACGCGCCTCGATGCGGGAATGACCATCGAGGAGCGCCTTGACGCGCTGGAGCGTGCCGCGAACGCGGTGCGCGGCATCGGTCTTGAGCAGGAGGCCGAGTCAGCCGAAGCCGTCATTCGCCGGGGACGCGAGCGGATCGGCTTCCCCGGGGAGGCGTACGTCCTCGCCTTGGCGGGTGGGACGGGCGTCGGGAAGTCGTCGCTGCTCAACGCTCTGGCCGGGCACACGGTGAGTGCCGTGCGCGCCGTGCGTCCCACGACCGACGAGCCGCTGGCCTGGGTCGCCGAAGACCGACGCGAGGAGCTGGCCGGGCTCCTCTCGTGGCTCGGGGTTCGTCACACCGCCAGCCATGCCGATGCCGCCCTCCGAGGCGTTGCCATCCTCGATCTGCCCGATGTTGACAGCGTGCGCACCGAGCACCGTGCCCGCGTCGACGAGCTTCTGCCGCGCATCGACAGCGTCGCCTGGGTGGTGGACCCGGAGAAGTACGACGACGAGCGCCTGCATGCCTACCTCCGCTCCCTCGTCGCTCACGCCGACCGCATGCGCTTCGTGCTCAACAAGGCGGACCGCCTGTCCGATGCCGAGCGCGAGGTGCTGGTCGCGGACCTGCGACATCGCCTGGCAAACTCCGGCCTGTCCAACGCGCGGATCCACGTGACATCGTCCACCAGCGGCGAGGGCGTGGACGACCTGCGAGCCGCTCTGGCCGACGATGCCGACGCCAAGGCACTCGTCGTCGCCAAGGTCGAGACCGATGCGCACGATGCTCACGCCACCCTGGGCCAAGCGGTCGGTGTCGGGGCCGGGGCCTACACGCCACTCCTGGCTGGCGCACGTCGCGAGGCCGCCCTGCGCGAGGCGGTCGACGGGGCGCTGCTCATCGTGGACCCGCCGGGCGTCTCGCGACAGGTCCAGGCCGCCGTTCTGAACCGCGCGCGCCGCTCCGCAGGCTCACTGCTTGGCCGCGCCGTGCTGCTGCTGGGCTCGATGACCGGCCAGGGTCGGCGCCACGCGGATCCGGCCGCTTACCTGCGCGACTGGCGGCGCCGTGGCTCGCTGGGGCGCGTCCTGAACCCGGTCCACGCGGCACTGGTAGACGCCGCGCAGGGCGTGCCGGCGGCGACTCGCCCGGCGATCCTGCGCGCGCTCGGCGCCGACGACACCGAGGTCGCGGTGACCCGCGCCCTGGACACCGTGGTTCGTGATGCGACCTCCGAGTTGCGCGTGCCGGCCTCATGGCTGTGGCCGATCATCGGCGTGGTCCAGCTCGTCGTGGGCGCCGTCTTCGTCCTGGCCGTGGCGTGGTACGTGACACTCTTCGTCTCCGGCGGAGCGATCCCCGTCGCCACGTTGGAGCTTCCGCTTCTCGGCCCGATTCCGCTGCCGCTGGTGCTGCTGGCGGGCTCCGTCATCGGGAGCGCCGTCATCGGCTTCGGGCTCTCGCTGCATGCCGGCTGGATCGGTCGCCGCATCGGTCACCGCCTGGCGGCCCAGGTTCGCGCCGCGGTGGCGAGCGAGATCGAGTCGGCGGGGATGTCCGGCCTGTCTCGGGTCGAGGCGGTGCGGCGCCAGCTGACAAGTGGGCGCGGCGAATGAGGTTCACCGTATTCAACGTGGCTCGTGGACGGCCTGTGGATAGGTTGCCGAACGCGTCGCAAGTTCGGGGATAAGTGGTCTTGCACCCTCCCGCCGCCGGCGCCGATACTGTGGTCGTCCTGAAGGGGCAAGCGACACCGGATCCCACGGTTTCGATCGTAAGTTCCG
>JACDBS010000022.1 GCA_013694795.1 Chloroflexota bacterium
CTTGACCCGATCCTGCCGCCGCTGCACTTGGTCGTGTGCGGCGCCGGTCCCGATGCCGCGCCACTCGTGTCGGCGGGAGTGCGGCAGGGATGGCGCATCGACGTGGTCGACCCGCGTCGCTCATTCCTGGTTGCCGACCGCTTCCCAGGCGCTCGGCTGCTCGATACCGATCCGGCCGCAGCGGCCGATGCGACCGATGCGGGGGAATGGACCGCCGTCGTGATCATGAGCCACGACTATCTTCGCGACGGCGCCTTTCTCCGTGGATTCCTTGCGCGTGGCGTGACGTACCTCGGCGTCCTCGGTCCGCGCGATCGCACCGAGCGGCTCCTCGCGGAGGTCTCGCCGGCGCCGTCAGCGGCGGACGTGGCGGTCCTTCACGCTCCCGCCGGCCTCGACATCGGGGCGGATGGGGCGGAGCAGGTCGCCACCTCGATCGTCGCCGAGATCCTGGCCGTCGTCCACGGCCGCGGCGGCGGTCCGCTGCGGGAGCGCGACGGCTCGATCCACGGCTAGCCGGTTGCCAGGGCGGCGCGAACCCGATCGCCGAGCAGCGCGATGCGCTCCACCGGCTCACGGCTGAAGACGAACCGCACATGCCGGTTGGCGATCTCGCCGCCCCACCCACGCATGGGCGTGGCCGCAACCTTGTGCTCGAGGAGGCGGTTCGACACGTCGACGCAGTCGAGGCCGAGCGTGGCGACGTCGAGGAGGAGCGACCAACCGCCCGAGGCACGGACGGCGGGCAGGCCGTCGAGCTGGCGCATGGTCTCGTCGCGCCGCCGTTGCCACTCCTCGTTGGCGGTCGCCTGCTCGGCATCGGATGTGCCCAGGGCGACCCGAGTCCCGATCTGCGCGAAACCGCTGGCCACGAGGCCGTTGTAGACCTGGACGCGCGACACGTCGTTGACGAGGTCGCCGGGCGCGACGACCCAGCCAACGCGCCAGCCGATCATCCGCTTCTCCCAGGGAGAGCTGACGGTAACTGTCCGGTCGCGCATGCCGGGCATCGCGGCCGGGTGACGGACCGATCGCCCGTCGAAGAGCACCGCCTCATACGCGGCCCAGTAGAGAAGCCGCAGGTCGCGGTCGCGGCACAGAGATGCGATCGCCTCCCACTCCTCGTCGCTGGCGACCCAGCCCGTGGGGAACGACGCGTTGTTGATGAAGATCACCCTCGTTGCATCGGTCACCGCAGTTCGCAGGGCGTCGAGGTCCAGGCGCCACTCGCCGTCGATGACGTGGAGCGGTGCGAGGCGTGGCACGGCGCCGACGAGGCGGACTCGGTTGATCATGCCAGCGTACGTCGGGTCGGTGAGGATGACCTCGTCGCCGGGATCGGTGAGGCAGAAGAGGGCATCGAGCATGGCCTCTCCCTCGCCACTCGTGATGACGATCTCGCGGCGACCGTCGTAGCGCGGGCCGCCGCGCCGCTCGATGAACGCAGCGACCGCCTCCTTGAGGTCGTCACGGCCGGTGAACGGCAGCCAGCTGTTGGCTTCATACGTTCCGATGGCCGCGCGGGTCGCCTCCATCGCCTCTTCAGGAGGCGACAGATCCGTGTCGAGGTTCTCCATGCGCAGGATCTCGGGGTCGCTGCCCGCCGCCGCCGCGACGCGGTCGATGTTGAAGCCCGGGATGTCCTCGAGGCGCTTCACGCTCATCGGATTCTCCTCCGTCTAGCCCCCGATGTAGCTCATCTCCACCTTGGGGAGGTCCACCGTATCGAGGGTGCGCAGCTCCGAATAGCGATCCGAGCGGCCGGTCCAGATGACGCGCAGCGCATCGGCCACCGACGCGTCGTCAACGCCGGAGCGAAGCAGACCGCGCAGGTCGTGGCCGGCCGTCGCGAAGAGGCAGGTGAAGATGCGTCCGTCGGCGGAGAGGCGGGCACGGGTGCAGTCGCCGCAGAACGGCTGGGTGACGCTGGAGATGACGCCGATCTCGCCGGCGCCGTCGCGGTACCGATAACGCTGCGCGACCTCGCCGCGGTAGTCGGGATCGACCGGCTCCAGCGCCCAGCGGGCATTGATGACCGCGACGATCTCGGCCGCCGGCACGACATCATCCAGGCGCCAACCATTCGAATGGCCGACGTCCATGTACTCGATGAAGCGCACGGTGGTATCGGTCCCGCGGAAGCGCTCCGCCAGTTCGAGCACCGCGTGCTCATTGAGCCCGCGTCGGATGACGGCATTCACCTTGATCGGTCCCAGCCCGACCGCGTCCGCGGCCGCAATGCCGTCGAGCACCCGCTGCACGGGGAAGCCGACGTCGTTCATGCGCATGAAAGTCCCGTCGTCGAGCGCGTCCAGGCTCACGGTCACCCGCTGCAGCCCGGCATCGGCCAGCGCGCGCGCCTTGCCCGCCAGCAACGAGGCGTTCGTGGTCAGGGTCAGGTCCTCGATGCCCCTGATCTCAACGAGCATGCGCACCAGGTTCTCCAGGTTGCGGCGAACGAGCGGCTCGCCGCCCGTCAGGCGCACCTTGCGCACACCCAGCGCGACCGATGCCCGCACCACGCGCTCGATCTCCTCGAAGTCCAGTATCTCCGTGCGCGGCAGGAAGGCGTGGTCCGGGCCAAAGACCTCCTTCGGCATGCAATAGCCGCAACGGAAGTTGCACCGATCCGTGACGCTGACGCGCAGGTCGCGCATCGGTCTGCCGAGCGTATCGAAGACGGTGAGCGGGGAGGTCATCGGCCGATGATCGTGGCACTCG
>JACDBS010000030.1 GCA_013694795.1 Chloroflexota bacterium
TTCGTCATGTTCGAGGTCGCTCCGCTGGACGCCTGGACCATCGTTGCGTCCATCGTGTTCTTCGCGCTCATCGGCCTCATCTACGCGCTCGTCCTGCCGCCACCAGCAGTCCCCCGGTACTGACCCCACTCCACCACGAGTCCAAGCGCCCTCCGCGTCGCTTCGCCGATCAGCGCTGCAGGAGTCCCTCAATGAGCTTAACGGCATACCAGATCGTTAGGCGACAGACGAATTGAGCTGGACCCATTCTGGGATCCGGCCCTTACTGCACCGTACCGATCTTCGGCGATGGCATGATCAGCCGGCAGCCAGGCGTCAGCGGACCAGCATCACCTGCGGACCATCGGCGACATCGGCCCAGGCGCTGTCAGCCGTCGCAACGGCCAGGCCGAGCCGCAGGCCGAGCGCCAGGCAGAGGCGGTCCGCCAGCGAGAGCGCGGTGCCGATACGCCACAGGTCGGCGGCACGCTCGGCGTCCTCGGCGGTGACGTCGACCACGCGCAGCCCGAATGACGCGAGCAGGCGCGCCACGAGCCCCGCAGGGGCTCCATGCTGGCGTGTCTTCTGGAGGATCTCCGACCAGTTCGCCGCGCCGATGATCCCCTCCATCAGCAGCGGCTCAGCCTCGTCCGCCCCCGGCTCCTCCTGGAGCCAGGCGAGGACCAGCGACGCGTCGACCACCACGCTCATCCGGGACGAGACTCCTTCGCCGCCGCGGACCGGCGCTCGGCGACCAGCTCGTCGCGCATGCTCACCTCCACATCCGCGAAGAGCGAACGGAGGCGCGCCCTGACCGATTCCCGCCGAAGGAGCACGACCGCGTCGCCCTCCACCATCGCCACCAGCACGCTCCCCTCCTGGAGGCCCAGCTGACGGCGAATCTCCACCGGGATCACGACCCTGCCTTTTGGTCCCACTGAAACGGTCATGGTGTCACTCATTTGTTCATGGTGTCACCTAATGCGTCGTCCCGTCAAGAGGGCGGGCCTGGACAGTCCGGGATCCTCCTCATCGTCATCGGGGTGGTCGTCGGCGTGCGTCGACCTGCCGATCTTGCTTGAGCGTCGCGTCCGGTCACCCGACGCGGTGCAAGCGGAGCCTCTGCGCGGGTCGAGCGTCTGGGGCGCGGGGTTCGGGTCCGTTCCAGATCAGCGTCTCCGGAGCGATGTCGACGCCACCAGGCCATGTGACCGTACCGCCATCGATGAACGCCGCCTCGAAGATCTCGCGACGTTCTCGAACGGGCTCCAGGACGCCACCCATCAGCAGGTCCTGAACATCACGCTCCACGACGTCCCCATTCGAAAGTGTCAGGCGGAGCCAATGACCCTCAAGCGGAGTGACTGCGGCGACCAGAGTGGCCGATGTCCGCCCTCAATCCTGGAGCTCAAGGATCAACCGCTCGGTACGCTTCGCACTGACGACGTTTCCCTTACGCCGATAGCGGTCGAGGGCGGCCGTCAGGGCCTCCCTCGCCTCGTCACGCCGGTCGGCCAGTCGCAGCACCTCGCCCAGGACGGCGAGCGCATCCCCCTGGGCATTGATGTACTCGCCGCTCTCCCGCATGGCGACCGCCTCGCGCGCCACCCTCTCGGCCGCCTCCGGCTCGCCGCGATGCGCCAGCACCAGCCCCATCACCTGGCGGCCCAGCGCCTGCGACTCCTGGTCGCTGGCCGCGGCGGTATCGGTCGTGATGCGCGCGTAGCGCTCTGCCTCGTCCCATCGCCCCAGCTCGACGAGCGTCATGGCCACGTGTCCCGCGCTCGTCGACGAGTAGGCACGGTCGCCCGTGGCCGCCATAGTCTCGTAGCTGCGAACCGCCACCTCGTATGCGCGCTCCGGGTCTCCGGCGAGTAGCTCCAGCGGCCCCAGGAAGTGGCCCCCGGTGCTGTTGACGATCTGCGTCAGGCCGATCTCCCGGGCAAGCTGGTCGCCGCGTGCCATGTCGGCGCGACCCTCCTCGAATTCGCCGCGCATCGCCTTCAATCCGCCCACCGCCCGCAGGGCGCCTGCTTCGATGCCGCGCCGTCCAGGGTGGTCGGCGATCAGGCGCTCGATCCGACGGATCGCCTCGTCCACCGGGGTCGGTCCCCAATAGAGGCAGACTGTCACCCAGTGGCCCAGGTGGGCGCGGCCCTTCGACTCCGGCGGAACTCGCTCGAGCGCCTCCCTCACGAGTCGCTCGGCCTCCGTGACCCGTCCCAGGAAAAACAAATTCGAACCGACCAGCTCAGTTGCCGTCCCCCACCCCACAATGTCGCCCTCCGCGTCGAGGAACCTCGCGAGCTCTTCGGCGCGCGCCACGACATCGCCCGGCTCGAGCGACTCGAGCGAGCTGCGCACCTCGAGCAGCAGGACCTCGGCGCGCGCCGCTCCAACCGAATCGTCCAGCGCCCGGTACCCGGCGATCGCCTCCTCAAGGCGTTCGCGGGCGGGCCGAACCTCGGCATGGAACTCGAGCACCTGGCCCAGCCGCTCCAGCAGCCGCGGCCGCAGCGGGTCGTCGCCGATCAGCTCCGCCGCGCGCTCCAGGAGCGGGCGCGCGCCGGCATAGTCGCCGCGCTCCAGGGCGCGAATCCCCGCCGACCCCAGGTAGCCGGCCGCCCGGCGAGTGAGGTCGGGCGTGTCTCCATCGGCCAGGGCCAGCTCGGATCGGTACCGATGCGCCTGCTCGAGGTGGTGTCCAAGGATCTCCTCGTACTCCGTCCTCCGCTCGCCCGACGTCGCCTCGAGCCAGTCTGCGAAGCGCTCGTGGAGCTCGGCCCGCGCCTGCTTCGGCATGGAGTCGTAGGCCGCGTCCCGGATGAGCAGGTGTCGGAACCGATACGCTTCGTCGCCGCTGAACGCCGATCGATCCGGGCGCAGCAGCTCCTTGCGCATCAGTCCCAGCAGGTGCGACGGCACCTGCGGCCGGACGAGGTCCGGCACCAGCGCCGCGACGGCGCTGGCATGGAAGACCTTGCCTTCAACCGCCCCGCACTCCATCACCGACCGCTCAGGGCGATCCAGCCGGTCCAGCCGCGCGGCGAGCAGCGCCTGGATCGTCGGTGGCACAGTGATGCGACGGAGGTCGCGCGCCGCGATCCAACTGCCGTTCGAGCGTACCAGCGATCCATCATCGATCAGCATCGCCAGCAGCTCCTCTACAAACAGCGGGTTCCCGTCCGCCGCCTCCACAATCCTCTGTCGCACTTCCTGTGCGAGATCCGCGCGTCCGAGCAGGTTGACCACCAGCTCGTCCGACTCGTCGGGCCGGAGCGGCTCGAGCTGAAGCGTCGTTGCCGCAAACTTGCCGCCGCCCCATGCGGGGCGCGCCTCCAGCAACTCCTGCCGGCCGACGCAGAGGAGAAGGATCGGCGCATCCCGTGACCAGTCGGCGATGTGCTCAACCAGGTCCAGGAGGCTCGGCTCGGCCCAGTGCACGTCGTCGAAGAGCAGAACCAGCGGCCGCTCACCGGCCAGCGCCTCAAAGAGACGTCGCATGGCCCAGAAGGTCTCCTCGGGGTCGGGCGCTCCCTCGCCGAGGCCAACAGTGTCGGTCACGCGTTCCACGATCCGCGTGCCATCCGTCGCACCGCTGGCCGTGACCAGGGCCGCGATCTTCTCCCGCGCCTCCGCCGGCGCATCGTCGTCGCCGATGCCTGCCGCCTGGTGGACCATCTCGCGCACGGGCCAGAAGGTGATTCCCTGTCCGTACGAGAGGCATCGACCGTGGAGCAGGCGCGCCTCGGCATCAAGTCCTATCAGGAACTCGTTAACCAATCTCGATTTGCCGACGCCCGCCGAGCCGAGGATGGTGAAGAGGTGGCAGAGGCGATCGGCTGTCGTGCCCGCGAAGGCCTCGGCCAATAGTTTTTGCTGGCGCACGCGGCCGACCATCGGCGCATCCCCACGTCGGGCTGATCCCGCAGCCCCCGCGAGCACCGCCAGCAGCCGGAAGGCATGGATCGGTTCCGTCTTGCCCTTGACCGCCATCGCCTCGAGCGGCTCGACACTCACCGCGTCGCGCACGAGCCGGTGGGTCGCGCCTCCAATGACGACTTCTCCAGTCCGGGCCGCTTCTTCCAGCCGCTTGGCCACGTTGACAGCATCGCCCGTGACGAACCGCTGCCCAGCACCCGCGTCGCCGGCCACCACCTCGCCCGTGTTGACGCCGATGCGCCAGCCGATCGAGACTCCCAGCCGCTCCCGCATTTCGCCGTCGAGCTCCGCCAACCGATCGCGAACCGCGAGCGCGGCTCGGACCGCTCGCAGCGCGTCGTCCTCGTTAACCCGCGGGATCCCGAAGACGGCCATGGCTGCGTCGCCGATGAACTTCTCGACGACCCCTCCGTGCAGCTCCACGATCCTGCGGACTTCGTCGAAGTGCCTCGTCATCACTCGCCGCAGTGATTCGGGATCCAGGCGCTCCCCGACCGCCGTCGAGCCTGCAACATCGGCGAAGAGCACGGTGACAACCTTGCGTACCTCCGACTGCGCCTCCACCCTGAGAGGCGCTTCCGGCGTCGGGAGGACCGTGCCGCAGCGCGAGCAAAAAAGCGCCTCTTCCTGGTTCTCCGAGCCGCATGCGGGACAGGCTGTCACGCGGCAAGTCTATCGGTGCGTCAATGGACCCAGGTCACAAGCCGATCGTGCGCCGTCCCGCGCACACTGTCAGAGGTACAACAGTCTGAGATGAATTGTTGACCGAGAGAGTAAGGTGGGTCCGCGGGCAAAGAGGGCATACGTACGGGAGGGACGAGCGTGAATGGATCCGGCTCGACAGGCGGGTTTGACGCCCTTTCCAACGGCGGGCCAGCGCTCTTGGCGGCGATCATGGGCGCCACCCTCATCATCGTCGGACTCATCTTTGCCTCTCGCCTGGCGAACACCGCCTCAGCGGCTCTCACACGCGATGACCGCGGGCGCCTGCCGGCCGGCTTTGATGATGCCTGGTCGGCGCTTCGGCACGCCGCTTACTTTTGCCTGGCGGTCGTCAGCCTGGGCGTGTTGCTCCTGCTCGTTCCGGCACTGGGCTCCATCGGAGACGGATCGTCTTCCTCCCCGGATGGCGCGGTGACCGATGATGAAAAACCCGGCAAGGCCAACAAACCCGGCCATGAGAACCGGGGAGACAGAGGCGACCGCGACCACGACGACGACGAAGGCACCGACGAAGGCATCAGCTCGGAGTCACCATCGCCAACACACTCTCCGTCCGCCAGCTGACCATGCGGCCGGCGTTGGCCGCGAGCGTTCGCGTCTCCGACTCCGTCCAGACTCCGCGCCGCCACCTGCACCGCTTGCTTGACCAGCCCCATCCGAGGTCGCTAGCCTCTGAAGCATGGCTCTGGACTGGCACGAACACATCACCGTTGATCCGGATATGCACGAGGGCCGCCCGACGATCCGCGGCATGCGCATCACCCTCTGAATGCCACGGGCGCATCGTAGCGACCGAGGCCGCTGAAACTAGACTTCGGTCAGTCCCCTTGGACGCGGGCCATGAGTCCTTCTAGGTCGTCTCGAATACGGACAGCTCGTAGAGAGCGACATCCGGAGCCGACGAGGCATCGACCTGATCTGCAGTCTGCTGCCTGACCGCCTGGACCTTCTCCTCGCTCGCCCGCATGTTCTCCTCGGTGTCCCAGAGGCTGATGCCGATGGCCTCGCCCTTGTCGCGGTCCACCAGCAACAGTTGGCCCTTGAATCCGGCGCACTCCCGAAGCACCGGAAGAACCCTCTCCCGGACGGAACGAATGCCCTCGTCGATCTTGTCCGGAGAGCCATGCACGGTTACGTGGCGTGCATACATGCCGCGACCTCCTCCTGCTCGAATCGAGTCTCTGCCGACAAGGGCAGTAGACCCGAAGGCGAACTGACGGTCAACCGCTGTTTGGGCGTTGTCCGTGAGGACTAACGCTCGAAACCTCTCGGCGCAGGGAGGTTCTCGTAAGCGGCCAGTAGTCGCCGCCCCGCTACTCCCGCTCCGGTCCCGACCGGGGGCAGGCTGCAAATCTGACAGATTGACCTCGGCGTGGCGTCCGGCGAGCCGGTCGCGCGCGCGGACCGATTCGACGGCGGCTTCCGATTCCTCATCGCCGCCTGCTTCCTGCATCCCGCGGAGATCAGCCCCGACCTCGCGGGCTGAATCCTGCTTGAGACCGATGCTACGCTTCCGCCCAAGCGCGCCTGCCCAAGCCTGCCCCCGGGGGTCCGATGGCCGATCTCACCACCAACGTCCTCTACTACGGCGACAACCTCGACATCCTGCGTCGATACATCCCGGACGCCTCGGTCGACCTCATCTACCTCGACCCGCCGTTCAATTCGAACCGCGACTACAACGTCATCTTCCGCGACGAGTCCGGCAACGCGACCGATGCGCAGCTGCTCGCCTTCGAGGACACCTGGCACTGGGGCCCATCGGCCGAGTCGACCTACCGATACCTGACCAACACCGCCCACCACGAAGGCGTGCTGCCTTGACCGGTCACTCCCCCAGCCATAGGCTCTGAGGCATGGCTCTGGATTGGCGCGAACGCATCACCGTGGATCCCGCCATGCACCATGGTCGGCCAACGATTCGTGGCATGCGGATCAGCGTCCAGGACGTCCTCGACTATCTCGGTTCGGGAATGTCGATTGACGAGGTGCTCAGCGACTTTCCGGACCTGACGCCCGAGGACATCCAGGCGTCAATCGCCTACGCGGCCGAACAGATGCGCAAGCGGACAGCCACCGCTTGAGGCTGCTCTTCGATCAGAATCTGGCGCAATCGCTTGTGCGCCGACTGGGTGATCATTTTCCGGACTCAGGACACCTCGGCCAGGCACTCCTCGAGACCGCGACCGACGCCGCCGTCTGGATATGGGCGCGAGACCACGATTATGTCCTCGTCACGAAAGACCGCGATTTCGAGCAGGCCGTCGAGTTTCCAGGACCGCCACCGAAGTGCATCCTGATCGCTGTGGGCAACGCGACCACCGATGACGTAGAACAGCTCATTCGTCAATCGATAACCGATAT
>JACDBS010000118.1 GCA_013694795.1 Chloroflexota bacterium
CGAGGCGGGCGAGGAGCGCGTGATCCTCTTCAACCTGTCGGGCCACGGCCACTTCGACATGGGCGCCTACGACGCCTACCTGTCGGGTTCCCTGTCCGACATGGCCTAGACCGATGCGGCGCGGCGCCTCCGGGCGTCGCGCCCTATTTCGATGGCGGCGCCATCTGCTCCACCCACTGCGCGCGCCACTCGGGTGCCGGAAACTCGGGGGCGTAGAAGGTGGTCGTGCGATGGATGAGGTCGTCCTTGAGCCGAGCCAGGACGATCAGGTACCAGTTTGAGCCGTCCGGATACCGCGCGCGGGCGGTGACGGTGTACACCTCCGCCTCGCCCACTACCTGCACCATCCTGAAGCTCGGCGTGAGCACCCAGTGCTCATCGGCACCGATCAGCTCGGTCTCGGACAGGTTGTCACGCATCTCCTCGAATCGAGGGTAGTTGTCGAGAATCGCGAACAGGTTGACGGTGCCGCGCGTGCGCTCTCCGGACTGCGGCATCTCGTCGGTGTAGTCGGGGTGCAGTACCGCTGCGAGGGTCTCCCGGTCCTGCTTATTGACGGCTTCCATCCAGCGGTCGAAGAGCTTGCGGGGCGAATCGGTCATGAGAAGGGCTCCTTGGCGGCGGCCTCGACGAGCGCTCGCTGTGGTTCCGTCGCGTAGCGATTGAGCTCGGCAATCTCGCGTGCGCTGAAGATTCGCGGGCGGAGCAGCTCGAGCGCTGTGAGCTGCGCATCGTTGACCCCGCGCAGGATCATGCGACGCACCTCGTCCGGCAGGGACTCATCGGTCCGAGCCTGCTCATAGCCATCGTGGCCGAGGTACGAGAGCCACCGACTGCAGCTCGGCGGCAGGGAGCCAGGTGGCGAGCTCGGGCAGGAGCCTGTCGAACGTCGCTCGGCTCATCTGGCCGAATGCGCCGTAGGTCAGCGCGGTGAAGACGGACAGCTGGTTGGCGGTCAACTCGAAGTACACCGCACGACCCGCGTTACGCGCACGGCGCGCGTACTCCCGGCGATTGATGTACAGCCCAACCAGCAGCCACCCGAAAACGCCGACGATGGCGCCGGTGGTGGCGAGGAGGATGCGCTCGAGGTCCATCCGATTCGCATCGTAGTCGCCACCGCCGCCCGATGGGAAGTGTCAAGGGCACGCGTGCAGGCGATCGGCACATCACCGAACCGCGGATCCGATCTGCCGCCAGCCGGAGCCGACACGTCAGGTGGCAGCCCATCCTGCGCTGGCGTGCCGGCTGTATTCTATGTGGGTAGTCGACGGTTTCCCTTCTGCGTGCCCCGCGCAGCGGCAGAATGGCGACCGTCGCGTGCCGACGGTGCCTCGTCGGACAGCGAAGGGAGGAATTACATGGCGCCGCGGGTAACTGTTGTCAATGACAGCCCGGAGTTTCTGGAGCTGGTCGGCGATATTCTTGCCGATGAGCGCATTCCCACCATCCTCATCGACGGTGACCAGCCTGACGCCCTGGAGCGCATCCGGGCGTCGACGCCCGACATCCTTATGCTCGACCTGCGGATGGGAACCGACGAGCTCCATGGCTGGGACATCGCACAGGAAATACGGCGTGACCCCATGCTGGAAGCTTTGCCAATCCTTGTGTGCAGCGCGGACGTTGAGGGGCTGAAGTCTATCGCGGATCAGCTCGATGCGACTCGCAACGTGGGCACGCTGCTCAAGCCCTTCAGTGTCGACCGGCTGGCGGAGGCGATTAACGAGCTTCTCAGCGAGCCTGCTCCTCGCTAGGGCCTGGGCCGTCGAGCTCATGACGGGCGTCCGCGAGGCGTTCTTTCAGGTCCGGGTAGGGCTCAACAGAGGCTTCGAGCTCTCTGAAAAGTATCTCCGCGCGATCACGGATTCCCTTCATCGTCTCCGCGTTGCGGTGGTTCTTCTCACCTCGATAGATGACGAGGATCGCTCGGAGCTGAAGTTCAATGCGACGGCGATCCATGTCCGGTTCCCAAGGTACGGAGTGGAGGCGCACTCGCAATATGTATGCCGACTGATTGCTCAACCGACGGGTGAATTCGTCCATAACTGCCGATCGGGCGTGGGGTCCGATGCCGCATACGGGTCGAGGTACACTCCCGACAAATGTCGGAGAGGCGCGATGGTTGCTTCGAACAATCGACAAGTCGTGGACCGATACGCCCGTGCCATGACCGAGGTCGACCTGGACGCCGTGGATGAGCTGCTCCACGACGACGTCATCGTCGAGGTCCCGCAGTCCGGTGAGCGCATTCGGGGCCGCGCGAACCGCCGGGCAACGATGGAGAACTACCCCGACGGAGGCATCCGGCGAGTTCTCGGGCGCGTCATCGGCGGCGAAGACCAATGGATCGCGACACCCGCCTACACCGTCGTTCGGGTGTCCGGGCAGGGCGACGAGTTCGTCATCGTCGGCAAGATCCGCTACCCCAACGGTGAGATATGGCACAGCGTCGAGCTCGCCATGTTGAGCGATGGCAAGATCGCTCGCCTCACCTCGTACTTCGGGGCGCCGTTCGAGGCGCCCGAGTGGCGAGCACCGTACGTCGAGCGCATCGAGTGACGGCCTGGCGAAGCCAAGAACGGCAGCGACCCTCGCCGTCCGCTACGGCGGCGAGGAGTTCGGTGCCATGCAGCGGCGAGAGATCGCTTCGGCCTAGTAATGTGGCTCGTCGAGGAGCCAGCGACCCTCGACCCGGACCAGCCTCCAATAGCCGATGAAGTCGCGGGTCGCGCCTGAGTCATAAGTCTCTGTGAAGTTTGCCTGAACCGTCGCGCGGCTTCCTCGTTGCTCCGCGACGGAGAGTTGATGGAACGTGATGCTCGCCGTCCCCGAGAACCGCTGGTCGAGATTTCCCTCGCGCGGATACGTAGCCTTCATGCGGTCGCTCCAGAGGGAGTAGGCCGCGTCAAAGTCGCCCTCGGCCACGTACCGATACCACGCGGCCACGGCGTCGTCCGGCTGCGCGAGGGCGACCATCGGCGCGGTCGGCGCGGGAGTGGCGATCTGCGTGGCCGGCGGTGGCGCATGTGATGGGCGGAGCACTGGCGTCACGGTTGGCGTCTGTGCGACGGTGGCAGTCGGCGTCGGCGTCGGCTCTGCCTCCGGGATTACCGCGCCCCCCGGCTCTCCCGCGAAGATCGTTGGCGCGGGGGTGATTGTTGGCTGGCCAATCGGCCGACCTACCCCGAGCATGGCCATGATGCTGAGCGCCGCGACCAGGGCGCCGCCCACGGCCAGAAGCTGGAGCTGTCTGTTCGGTTGCTTCGTTCGCACGGCTCTCCATGAGCATTGCGCGTACCACCGTGGCACGATGTCGTTCATGAAGTTCGGGCTCCAGATCAACCAGTTCACGTGGCCGGGCGGAGCTGCGGCCATCGGTCCGACGCTGGCGCGCGTGGCCCGTACTGCCGACGATGCCGGCTTCGACTCCATATGGGTCATGGATCACTTCTTCCAGATCCGCGGGCTCGGCCCGCCCGAGGCGCCCATGCTGGAGGGCCAGACGGCATTGGGTTTCCTGGCGGCGCACACCGACAGAGCGCGCGTGGGTCTCATGGTCGGCGGCGTCCATTACCGGGCGGCGGGACTGTGGATCAAGGCCACCACCACGCTCGACGTGCTCAGCGGAGGACGCGCATGGTTCGGCATCGGCGCCGCCTGGAACGAGCACGAGTCGAAGGCGCTCGGCTTCACGTTCCCGCCCCTGCGCGAGCGCTTCGATCAGTTGGAGGACACGCTCCAGATGGCGCACGCCATGTGGTCGGGTGGCAGTGGCACGGCCGAGCGGTTCGACGGGAAGCACACCACCGCCACGCACCTCATCAACTCGCCGCAGTCGCTCAGCAAGCCGCGGGTGCCGATCCTCGTCGGCGGTGGAGGAGAGCGCAAGACATTGCGCCTGGTCGCGCAATACGCCGATGCCTGCAACATCTTCGGCCGCTCGCCCGACTTCGTCCGCGACAAGCTGGCGGTCCTGCGCGAGCACTGCGAGCGGCTCGAGCGTCGCTACGACGAGATCGAGAAGACGGTCCTGACCAGCGTGAATCCCGACGAGGAGACGACGGAGGCTACGGTCGAGCGCTTCGGCGGGCTGGGTGAAGCCGGTGCCCAACACATCATCTTCAGCGTCCGCGGCGTAGCCGATACGTCACGCCTCAACCGCATCGGCGCGGAGATCCTGCCGCAGCTGCGCGACTGATGCTTCCTGCGAGGTACGCTGCCACCTGCCAGCCAGGATCGGCTTGGGCGAGCCGAGCGGTCGGGATCAGCGGTTGACCCGGCAGATCCAAGCGTGAACCGCCGCTCCACATGCTTGACTCAGGCGCCGGGCATGCCTAAGCCAACGGTGGTTGGAGTCTGGCAGCGCCGCGGGGCTCTTGGTCCGGCCCGAAGTCAGGTCATCCCGTCAGCTCAGCGACGACGTCGTCAACAGGACGCACTGAGCGCTCGCCGCTGGCCCGATCCGTGACCTCGACGCCGCCGGCAGCCAACGAGCGCGGCGACAACGTGACGATGGTCGGCATGCCCAACAGCTCCGCATCGGTGAACTTGACGCCGGGCGACTCGTCGCGGTCGTCGTACAGGACCGATACGCCCGCATCGGTCAGGCGGTCGTAGAGCCCGTCGGCAGCTTCGGCGACGGCCGGATCGCGCTGCGCACCGATAGCCACCAGGTGCGCCCGATACGGCGCCACCTCGGTCGGCCAGACGATGCCCTTGTCGTCGTGATGCGCCTCGACGACGCAGGCCAGGGCGCGACCGAGCCCGATGCCGTATGAGCCCATGACCGGATGATGCCGGCTGCCGTCCTCAGCCAGGAAGGTGGCACCCAGCGCCTCGGTGAAATCGGTGCCGAGCTTGAAGATGTTGCCGACCTCGATGCCCTGGGCCAGCCGCACCGGCGCGCCACACTTGGGACATGGGTCACCCTCGCGCACGTTGGCGATGTCGACGATCACGTCGGGAGTAAAGTCCTCGCCGACGTTCACGTTGCGCAGGTGGACGCCGGGCTTGTTGGCGCCAGCGACCAGGTTTGCGGAGGAC
>JACDBS010000083.1 GCA_013694795.1 Chloroflexota bacterium
CGGCGCCGCGCGGGTCGTGACCGGCGATGAGTCGCCGGGCCGACTGTTGCGCGAGGCCGCGCGCCTCATCGCGGCTGCCGAAGGACCCGCGGACGACGCGCGCCGTGCCGTCGGTGCCCTTGAAGAGGCGTGGCGAGCGTGGCGGTCAGCGGGCGACCCGCTGGGGCAGGCGACGGATGCCGGCGAGCTCGGCTCGATCGCCGCACAGCTCGAAGCGTCGGCAGAGGCGGCTGACGAGTTCGTAGCCATGCGCCGGCGCGCGCTGGCAGTCACGGGCAGTCTCCACGCGGCCCTCGTCGCGCTCGAGGCTGGCGACGTCGTGGCCGCGCAACCTCTCGTCACGGACGCGCGCGAGGCCCACGCGGCCGTGGCTTCGTGGGCCGTCGATCTCGTCACCCTGCCGGTCTGGGTCGAAACGTCGGATGAGATGATCGGTGCCATGGATCGGATCGTGGACGCAACGCGGCGCGGCGACGAGGCGGCGGCGGTGCAGGCGGCGAACGACTTCGCGGCGCTTGCCGACGATGGGGCTATGGCTGATCGGGCGCTGCGCATCGCAATCGGCGAGGGCGGCAGCGCGGTCACCGCCGCGCCGCTCGGACGGCTCGCATCGATCCTGTCGGCCATTGGTGAGCTGCGCCTCGCGGTCGCATCCGTTCGTGCGGCGGCCGGCCCGTGAACGACGGCGACGATCTTCTCGGGACCACGCTGGCCGATCGGTACCGGCTCGACGAGCTCATCGCGCGCGGAGGTATGGCTCGCGTCTATCGCGCCCGCGACCAGCGGCTCGACCGCGACGTGGCAGTCAAGATCCTCTCCTCACCGTACGCGGACGATCCGGCGTTCACCGCGCGCTTCCTGGACGAGGCCCGCGCGGCCGCATCGCTGTCCCATCCGAGCCTGGTCCACGTGTACGACTCGGGAAGCGATGAAGGGTCGCACTTCATCGTCATGGAGCTGCTCGACCGGCATCGCACGCTGCGCCAGGTGCTCGATCAGCGCGGGCGGCTCGACCGCGACGAGGTGCTGCGCATCGGCCGCGAGCTGCTCGCCGGCCTGCGTGTCGTCCACGAGCGCGGCCTGGTCCATTGCGACGTGAAGGCCGCCAACATCATGCTGGGCCCCGGTCCGGCCAAGCTCATCGACTTCGGTATTGCGAGCGAGCCTCACCAGGGCATCGAGGGCGACACGAGCATCGGTTCGCTGCAGTTCATGTCGCCGGAGCAACTCCACGGCGAGGCACTCACGCCGGCCAGTGACCTGTTCAGCCTGGGGGCCGTCATGTACGAGGCGCTGACCGGCCGCCCGCCGTACCCGGGAGAGACGCCGGAGGAGGTGAGCGCTGCTCACGCCGCCGGCACCGTTCGGCCGCCGTCCACGCTGGCCGACGGCGTTCCGGGACGGTTGGACGAGGCCATCCTCCAGGCCCTGCGTCGGGACCCGCAGTCGCGCTTCCGGAACGCAGGCGCGATGACCGCAGCAATCGACGCTGCCTCCGCGGTGACGGAGGCCGAGCGCGAGGACGAGACGCGCGTGATCCGTAACCCGGCGGCTGGCTACGTGCCACCTCCGGCGCCGCAACGGCCGGTTCGTGCGCCACGCCGTGAGCCGCGGCAACGCGCGCCAGTCGCCCGCCGCCGGTCGGGCGTCCCTTGGCCAGCGATCGGCACGCTCCTTGTCCTGGTCGCGGCAGCGCTGGTGGTGCTGTTGGTCGTCATCCCGCTTCTCCAGTCGGGACAGGGCGGCGGTTTGCCTGGCCCATCATCGGAGGCGACGCCGATCGTGGGACCGACGGCCGCGCCCAACGTGGTGATCGTGCCGGATGTTGTCGGCATGCGCACCGTCGATGCCATCGCCGCGGCCCGCGAGCTTGGCCTCGCCTGGAGGGTGGAGTGCGCCCAGGATCCATCGCAGCCCGAGGGCATTATCGGTCAAGATCCTCTGGCGGAAATGTCCGTGGCGCCTGGGAGCCGCTTCACGATGTTCTCGGCGCGGATCTCGGACTGCCGCTAGTCCACCTATACTCGACGCCCCCACCTCACGAAGGAGCCTGCGAGCATGCGCCTGCGCGCTGTACCCGGCACGCCAGCCACCGTCGAAGCCGATGTCCTGGCCGTGCCGATCTACCGCGAGGACGCGGACCTGACAGGCGATCTCGCCGAGCTGGATGCCGCATCGGGCGGCGCGATCCGCGACGCGATCACGTGGGGCGAGTTCAATGTCCTCGAGCACGCCTCGGCGCTCATCGATGGCGGTGACCTGCCCGCCAGTCGGCTCCTGCTGCTGAACGGCGGTGGACGTGGCCGCGGAGCGTGGCGCGCGCGCCGGCTGGCGGCAACGGCCACGCGGCGCCTCAACGGGCGCGGCGCGCGGACGATGGCATTGTGGCTGCGCGATGAGGAGGACCGAGATG
>JACDBS010000102.1 GCA_013694795.1 Chloroflexota bacterium
CCGTGCAGGTGCCTCCCGATGGCCGCCCCATCGTGATGCTGGCCGACCGACCGGTCACCGGCGGCTACCCGGCGCCGGCCTGCGTCATCCGTGCCGATATCGGTCGCGTGGCCCAACTGCGGCCTGGTGACAAGGTCACGTTCGCATCGGTCTCGCTGGGGGAGGCGCGTGAAGCGCTGGGCTCCGCGGAGGCAGAGCTCGATGCCCTCGAGGCATCTGGTGACGACCATCTCGGTTGGATCGGCTCGCACGAATGAGCCGTCAGGCGAGGATGGCGCGCAGGGCCTCGGGGCTCACGTTACGGCCCGTGATCACGATGGCAACGTTGCGCCCGCCGACATCCACGACCCCGCCGAGAAGCGCGGCAATGCCCAGGACGGCGCTGCCCTCGAGCAGGAGATGGGGAACCTCGAGCGCCCAGCGCATGGCATCGGCGATGGCTTCCTCCTCCACCAGCACCACCTCGTCCACCAGCTTGCGGCAGAGCTTCCAGGTGATGCTGTCGCGCTCGATGTTGCCGGCCACGCCTTCGGCCAGGGTGGGCGCTATGGGCATGGGGTCGACGGAGCCGGTCTCGAAGTAGCCGTACATCGGCGGCGACGCCGCCGGCTGGACACCGATGAGCCGCAGGCCGGGCTTGACCGCCTTGGCCCACAGACCAATGCCGGCGATGAGCCCGCCACCACCGATGGGCACCACGATCGCATCGGCCTCCGGCCAATCTTCGAGGATCTCGACGCCGACCGTGGCCTGCCCGGCGATGACCTCCGCATCGTTGTAGGGAGGGATGTAGATGGCGTGCCCAGCGTCGTCGCGGCGGCGAGCCTCCGCCTCGGCGTCATCGGTGTCGTTGCCGATGAGCTCCACGGTGATGCGGCTCGTTTCCAGCGCGCGGAGGCGCTCCAGCTTGGCTGGGGAGACGGACCTTCCCACCAGCACGGTGAGCCGCATCCCGTGACGGATGGCCGCGGTCGCCACCGCGATCCCGTGATTGCCGCTGCTGGCGGTCACCAGCGCCGCCTCCGGTCGTTCCTGGGCCACGACCGCCACCTTGTTATGCGCGCCGCGGGTCTTGAACGCGCCGGTGGGCTGGACCTCCTCACGCTTCAGTCGCACGTCGGCGGCGCCGGTCGCCTGCGTGAGTTCGGCGCTTGGCTCCAGCGGCGTGTGGAGCGCGATGCCACGCAGCCGCTGGCGGGCGGCGTTCACATCGGCCAGGGTGGGGATGCGCGGCATGGGCCGAGTGTAGGGTGTCCGCGCCTGACGGCGGCACATGGCCGGGGTCCAGTTGCGCTGAATGCACCCAACTACGAAGAAACGGTGCGAGCCGCCCAGGAATGCGCGTGAGCGCAACTTCTGAGCCGATCGGCGTCGATTCAGACGATGCGAGGCTCGTGCTTCGTAGATAAGTGCGCTGAATGCAACACAGGACGTTGCGGGGATCAGGCCGCCGGCGTCGGCTCTGGAGTCGGGCCTGGTGCGGGCGCCACGCGGACCTCTCGCAGGCGCATGCCCACCCGCATCAACGAACCGAGTCGGTCTTCGACCCGCGCACGCTCCACCGGCGTTGCCCAATGACGCAGGGTGTAGTCGATCTCGTGCTTGTGGCGGGTGGCCGTCGCGAAAAGCTCCTCGACGCGAGCGCGCACCGTCTCCTCGGGCCCGGAGGCCAGGATGGCGTGGTGCGAGTCCAGGATGTCGAGGAAGTACGAGGTCGCCAGCCGATCGAGATCACGCGAGGCATCGCGCTCCCACGGCTCCGGCGGTCCCCCGAACCCGTACCTGCGCCACTGGTGCGGCTGTACCTGCTGCATCGGTTTCATTCCCGTCCAAGCGGCTGACTCCAACACCGATGACGGTAGGCGCAACCGGATTGCCCGGCGAGTGACCGTTCCGGCTATGCGCGGCCTTACCAACGGCTGAACCATTGACCGCACCTGACCGATGCGGACCGATGCAAACTGGCCGGCCACCTCACACCGGTTGGCGCCTCGGCGTTTCACCAGTCAGGATGGCACCGATGGATTCGACGACCGAGAAGACCTCGACCCGGCTGGACTGGGCCCTCTTCATACTGCTGGGCTTCTTCTGGGGCAGCAGCTACCTCTTCATCAAGATCGGCATCGATGCTGGCCTGGAGCCATTCACGCTCGTCTCGCTGCGCCTGCTCTTCGGCCTGGTGCTCCTGGCGGTGGTGGTTCGCGTGGCGGGCGAGCCCTTGCCGCGCCAGCCTAGGATGATCGGCCACCTCGTGGTGCTTGGCTTCTTCAGCGTCGCGCTGCCATTCGGGCTCATCACCTGGGCTGAGCAGAGCGTCGACTCCAGCCTGGCCGCCGTGCTGACGGGCGCCGTGCCGTTGTTCGTCATCCCGTTCGCCGCGCTGTTCCTGCCGGCCGAGAGGATCACGATCAACGGGTTGCTCGGGATCGCGGTCGGGCTCATCGGCGTGGCGATCGTGGTCGGCTTCGACCCCGCGGACCTGGCCGGCAACGAGCTGATCGCCGAGGTCGCGCTCATCGGTGCCGCGGTCTCGTACGCCATCGGCGGCGTCTACGCCCGACGCAACGTGCACGGTCTGCGGCCCATGATCCCGGCGCTGTTCCAGGTGGGCATTGCGCTGGTCATGATGGCGATCCCGGCGCTGGTGCTCGAGCGCCCTTGGGAGCGCGGTCTGGCCCCCGAAGCCCTGTTCGCCGTCGTCTGGCTCGGCCTCCTCGGCTCGGGTGCCGCGTATCTGATCTTCTTCCGGCTGCTGGGTCATTGGGGCGCCACGCGCACCTCGCTGGTGGCTTATTTGCTGCCGATCTGGGGCATCGCCCTGGGTGCCCTCGTCCTCCAGGAGCCGATCGACGCACGCCTGCTGCTGGGAACGGCACTCGTGATCGGCGGCATTGCGCTCGTCAACCTGCGTCGCGGATCTCGTCAGCTGTGGGGACGCGGTGTGACTCCGCCGGCGCCGACCGAGGGCTAGGTGAGCTCGGGCGACCTTCACCGGCAGGTGCCAACCAGGACGGGCTATGGCAACGGAGCTCGGCTGTGAGTGCCAGATGCCAACCAGGATCGGCTTGGGCGAGCCGAGCGGTCGGATGCGCGCGAGTTCGGAGACCACCTGAGCGTGATCCGCTGCTGCACACGCTTCGTATCAGCTCGCGAGCCTGCCCAAGCCGACGGTGATTGGAATGTGGCAGCGCGGACGGGAGGGCCGGGCAACACACGTGAGTGGGCCGCCCGGCTCTCTTCGAATCGTCAGCCCTCGGCCAGCATGGCCTCGAGGCGGTCCCAGGTCTCGATGGCGCCACCCACCATGCCGGTCGCCAGAGCGCCTTCGAGCGTTTCGATCGACCCCATGTGCGAGAGGGCCGTGATCTTTGTCTTCCCGCCGATGGCCTCCAGGGTCATCGTCTCCGAACCGCCCTGCGCCCCGAGCCCCTCGACGTCGAACATGAACGTCCACCTGATGCGCTCGGGCGGCTCGATCTCCAGGTATTCCCCGTAGAACGTCACGTCATTCCGGTCTGGCGCGCTGCTGACATACCGCCACGTGCCGCCCGGTCGGACGTCCATCTCGACCACGGTGGTCGTGGTGCCATGAGGGCCCCACCAGCGCGGGATGAGCTCCGGGTCGGTGAAGGCCTTCCAGACCTGCTCGCGCGGCGCGTCGAAGGTGCGCTCGTACACGAGGTCAGTGCCGTCCGAGTAGACGGTCGTGGTATCGGTGCTACCTCGGTCGATTCGGGTCGCGGTCATCGGTGTCGCCATGTTCGTGCTCCCTGTTCTGCAGATCGCGGAGATAGGTGTCCAAGCGTTCGAAGCTCTCCTCCCAATGGGGTCGGTACTCTCCGACCCAGTCAGCAATGTCCCGCAGCGGCCCGGCCCGCAGCCGTCGTGGTCGCCATTGCGCCCGGCGTCCCTGCTCGATGAGCCCGGCCCGTTCCAGCACCCGGAGATGCTTGGAGATGGCGGGCTGACTCATGTCGAAGGGTGCGCACAGATCCTTGACCGATGCCTCGCCTTCGGCGAGACGGGCCAGGATCGCCCGCCGAGTCGGGTCGGCAAGGGCGGCGAACGTCGTGCTAAGTGTGTCCGGCTGCCGCATGTCCATCACTAGAGGGTGATATAACCAAAGGACTATACGGGGAGTGCAGCCGGCTGTCAAGCCACCTTTGTTACGCGAGGAGCTGTGGCTTCGACGATCGGTTAGCCGTGAAAGCACATCCCGGATACAATCCGGAGTCGACGCGGGCCGGTCTTTGAGCACGAATCTGGCTCATCCACTGGGGAGTGGCCAAGCGGTAAGGCGCCTGACTCTGGATCAGGAGATCGAAGGTTCGAATCCTTCCTCCCCAGCCAACCTTCGCCAACGGGCATTGTCAAGGCAGCGCGCCGGCCGTAACTGCCACTTCCGACGAGCGGTCGCTGCCTACTGCCGCGGAGCTAGGTTGACACGAGTCATATATTCATAAGATGAATCGTATTGCCACGAGCCAGGCGCGCTCGTATCGCAGCCAGCTCCGAGCGCAACAGGCCGAAGAGACGGGTGCGCGCATCCTTGACGCCACCGTTCGGGTGATGGCCCGCGGCCTCGCCAGCGTGTCCATTCCCGCGGTGGCGCGCGAGGCCGGCGTGTCGGTGCCGACGATCTACCGTCACTTCGCTACGAAGCGCGATCTCATCGCGGCGGTGTACCCACACGTCGTGCGCCGTGCCGGCCTCGACAAACTGGTCCCCCCGCGCTCGGTGGACGAGCTTCGGGATGCGGTGCGCGCGTACTTCGACCATACCGAAGCGCTAGACGACCTCGCACGCGCGGCCATGGCCAGCCCGGCGTCGGAGGAGGCCAGGCGGATCAACATGCCGGATCGGCTCGCGACATTCCATCAGGTCGCCGATTCGATCGTGCCCAAGCTCCCGGAGGTCGATCGGGACCGGATCGCGCGCCTCCTGGTCATCCTCACCGCGTCTTCGTCCCTGCGCATGTGGCGGAATAACCTCGGCTCGTCGGTGGACGAGGCGGCCGATGATATCGATTGGGTGATCCATGCGGCCATTGCCGCCGCGACCACGAGGAAGCGACGATGAGCTCCGCATCGGTCCGAAGGCTCAGTGACGTGCGCATGGGCGATGCCGCCGAGGTCGGCGGCAAGGCCGCCAGCCTGGGGGAGCTGCTTGCGGCGGGCGTCCGCGTCCCGGACGGGGTGGTCC
>JACDBS010000200.1 GCA_013694795.1 Chloroflexota bacterium
GCTCCGACGTGGCGCTCGTCATCGGTCTCGCCGCGGCGGCGCTGGTGGCCGGCCTCGCTGCCGTCCTTGTCTCGCGGCGCGCCACGCGGAGATCGGGCGCATGACGCGCCGGCTGGCGCCGCGGTCCAGGTCGCGCTTCACGCGGTCCGGGTGGGCCGTCAGCATCGCCGTGGCCCTGGGCCTCATCGGCTTCGTGGGCGCCGGCCAGTGGAACAGCTCGCTGGCGCGGCAGGAGTTCATCACCTCCGCCCAGACGGTGCTCGTCAGGCGCGCCGAGCAGCTCCAGCGCGAGCAGGAGCAGTTGCGGACCGAGATCGAGGACGCCGAGGCCAGGGTGCTCGGCTTCCAGGAGAGCGACGCAGGCTCGCAGACCGCCCAGGAGCGGCTCAACCAGGAACTGGCCGCCGCGCGGCTGGCAACCGGCCTCGCCACGGTCAGCGGCCCTGGCATGGTCCTCGAGATCGCCGACTCGCTGCGTGAGGTCCCGCCGGGCGAGAGCCCGACGAACTACATTGTGCTCGTCGACGATCTGCGCGACATCGTGACGGCGCTATGGGCATCGGGCGCCGAGGCCATCACCATCTCGGGCGGGCTGTCGGAGGGCGTGCCGGCGGAGCGGCTGGTGGCCACATCGTCCATCTACGGCGTTGGTTCGGCCATCCTGGTCAATATCGCCCCCCTCTCACCGCCGTACCGGATCGAGGCGATCGGTCCCGTAGGGCTGCATGACCGGCTCATGGCGCACCCGATCTACATCGCGCGGGTAGCGCCCCGCGTCGAGGCCTACGGGCTCCAATTCGCCAGTGAGCCGCGTGACGAGCTCACCATTCCCGCCTTCGTCGGCAACACCCGGCTGCGGTGGGGCGTACCGGTGGGAGACGACTGATGGCAGCACGTGTCGCCCAGGCCAGCCTCTTCGCCGTGGCGCTCATCATCGGCATCCTCCTCGTTGGCCAACTACGCTCCCAGGCGCCCGCCATCGAGCTGTCGAACCTCTCCGCGCAGGAGCTTTCGACGCTCATCGAGAACCTCGCCGCGAGCAACGTCGGCCTGGGCGACAGCCTCGCCGACCTGCGCGAGCAGATCCGCGAATACGAGCGCCGGGAGGTGGACGGCCAGTCCACGCTGGCGATCGGCGAGGAGGACCTGGAGCGAATCGGTGCCCTCGGTGGCCTGCGCGCCATGGAAGGCCAGGGGGTCCTGGTCCGGGCCGAGGGCTCGTTCGACCCCAAAGCCGTGAATGACCTGATCTACGAGCTGCGCAACGCGGGGGCCGAGGCCATCGCGGTGGATGACGTGCGCATCACCGCGCGCTCGGTCGCCGTGCTCGGCACCAGCGCCATCGAGATCGACGGGGTGCCCATTGACCGGAGCTTCGAGATCACGGCCATCGGATCTCGCGACGGACTGGCCTCCGCGCTGGGACGCCCGGGAGGCATCCTGCGGCAGTTGCAGCAGTCGATCGATGCCCGCTTCGAGGTCGTTGAGCGCCAGAACCTCACGCTGCCGGCAACTGAGCGCGATCTCACGCCGCATGCTGCCCGCACCGTCGAGTAGCCTTCCCGATGCCGTGAAAGAGCTGATTGAACGCGCCCTCGACGCCGCACAGCGTGGCGGGGCCCGCTATGCCGACATTCGCGTCGTCGAGCGCGAGACCGAGGGCCTGACCGTCAAGAACGGGCAGCTCGAGGCGGCCAACTCGAATACCAGCGCGGGCTTCGGCGTGCGCGTCCTTGTCAACGGGGCGTGGGGCTTCAGCTCCAGCGCTACCCTTGATCGCGAGGAGGCCGAGCACATCACGCGCGAAGCGCTCGAGATCGCCCGCGCATCGGCCGTGGCCCAGCGCCAGCCGGTTGAGCTGGACGACACGCTGCCGGTAACCGATACGTATCGCACGCCGTTCGACGAGGACCCATTCGCGGTCAGCCTGGACGACAAGCTCCGCATCCTGATGGAGGCCGACGCGGCCATGGCGCGCGTCCCCGGGGTCGCCATCCGCGAAGGCAACATGGTCGCCGGGCGCGAGCGCAAGACGTTCGCCTCGCTCACCGGTGCGTGGATAGAACAGGAGATCGTGGAGGCCGGCGGCGGGCTCGAGGCCACCGCTGTCAACGCCAGCGAGATGCAGCAGCGCAGCTATCCGAACTCGTTCGGCGGCCAGTCGGTCACCGGCGGCTTCGAGGCGGTGCGCGCCCTCTCGCTGGCCGAGCATGCACAGGAGACTGCCGAGCTGGCCGTGGCGCTGCTGGACGCCCCGCAATGTCCATCGGGGGAGATGGACCTCATCCTGGACGCCACCCAGGTCGCGCTCCAGATCCACGAGTCGTGCGGCCACCCGACCGAGCTCGACCGCGTCTTCGGGACCGAAGCCAGCTATGCCGGAACGAGCTTCCTGACCACCGACAAGCTCAACGAGCTTCGCTATGGCAGCGAGATCGTCAATCTCGATGCCGATGCCACCGCACCGGGCGGCCTTGGTACCTTCGGCTACGACGACGAGGGCGTGCCGGCGCAGAGGGTGCCGCTCATCGACCGCGGGCTGCTGGTCGGCTACCTGACCAGTCGCGAGACGGCGCCGCGCATCGGACGTACCAGCATGGGCAGCGCCCGAGCCTGGATGTGGAGCAACATCCCGCTCATTCGGATGACGAACATCAACCTGCGGCCCGGTGACGCCGGCTCGCTGGAGGATCTGATCGCCGATACGCAAGACGGCATCTTCATGAGCATCAACAAGAGCTGGTCCATCGACGACCGGCGCCTGAACTTCCAGTTCGGCGACCAGGCCGGCTGGCTCATCAAGAACGGGAAGCGCACGCAACTGGTCAAGAACCCGACCTATACCGGCATCACGCCGCGATTCTGGGGCAGTTGCGACGCGATCTGCGGCGCAGAAGAATGGACGCTGTGGGGCCTGCCGAACTGCGGCAAGGGCGAGCCGGTCCAGACCGGCCACGTCGGCCACGGCGCGGCGCCGGCACGCTTCCGCGGCGTGAAGGTCGGAGTGGGCCGATGGTAGCCACCCGCACGGACATCGACGCGCTGCTCGACCGCGCCCTGGGTCACTCCACGGCCGCGCAGACCGAGGCGCTCTACCTGGGCCAGGACGCAGCGCTGACGCGCTTCGCCAACAACCAGATCCACCAGAGCGTGCGCGAGCACGACGGCACCCTCCAGATCCGGGTCATCGATCGCGAGAAGATCGGTGTGGCGAGCACGAATCGGCTGGACGCCGATGGCATTCGATCGGTGGTCGAGCGCGCGCTGGCCGTCGCCGCGCGTTCAGCACCCAACCCGCCGGCGGCCATCCTGCCCGAACCCGACGGCCGCCAGCAGGATCCGCAGCTCGGCTACGTCGCGGCCACGGCCGAGGCGGAGGCGGTTCGCCGTGCCGAGGGCGCGCGGGCCGTCATCGCGGCCGGCGAAGCGGTGGAGCTCCAGACCGCGGGG
>JACDBS010000228.1 GCA_013694795.1 Chloroflexota bacterium
ACCCGCGAGGACGATTGCGAGACCGATCTCGGAACGTGGATGACCCGCGAAGAGTCGGACCTCATCCCGGAGCCGTTCATCGAGCGGCTCATCGGACGCATGGCCGCCATCGACGTGGTCGATGAGAAGACCGGCGAGGTGATCGTCGCCCGCAACGCCGAAATCGGCGAGGAGGCGCTCGAGAAGATCGAGGCCGCCAAGGTCGATCGCGTCAGCGTGCGCTCACCGCTCACCTGCGCCGCGCGCCACGGCCTGTGCCGCATGTGCTACGGCCGTAACCTGGCCACCGGCGAGCTCGTCGAGCTCGGACAGGCGGTCGGGATCATCGCCGCCCAGTCCATCGGCGAGCCCGGCACGCAGCTGACCATGCGAACCTTCCACACCGGCGGCGTCGCCGGCGAGGACATCACCCAGGGCCTGCCGCGCGTCGAGGAGCTGTTCGAGGCGCGCATCCCCAAGGGCCAGGCCACGATGACCGAGATCGACGGCATCGTCGAGGTGCCGCCGGCGTCGGGCGACCAGCCGATCGCGGTGCGTGTCACCCATACCGAGTCGTACGACACCACCTTCAAGCTCACCCGTCAGCACGAGATCCTCGTCGCCGAGGGCGACGAGGTGACCGAGGGCCAGCTGCTGGCCCGCATGGGCGAGGGGGAGGAGCTGGTCGAGGTCAAGGCATCCGCCGGCGGCCGAGTGACAAAGAAGGGAAACACGCTGACCCTGCACACGGTGGAGATCGACCTGCGCGAGTACCCCGTGCCGCACTCGGCTCGGCTGCGCGTCGCTGATGGCGACAACGTCTCGGCCGGCGACTCGCTGACCGAAGGGTCGCTCAACCCGAAGGAGCTGCTCGAGATCAAGGGCGTGGACACCGTCCAGCGCTTCCTGGTCGGCGAGGTCCAGAAGGTGTACCGATCCCAGGGCGTGACCATCAGCGACAAGCACATCGAGATCATCGTGCGCCAGATGCTGCGCAAGGTGACCGTCGACAACGCCGGCGACACCGAGCTGCTCCCGTCGGAGCTGATCGACCGCTTCGAGTTCGAGGAGACGAACAACCGGATCCTCGCCGAGGGCGGCGAGCCGGCCACGGCGCAGACCGTCCTCCTGGGCGTCACCAAGGCCTCGCTCAACACCTCGTCGTTCCTCGCCGCGGCGTCATTCCAGGAGACGACGCGCGTGCTGACCGAGGCCGCCATCAACGGCGCCAAGGATCACCTCATCGGCCTCAAGGAGAACGTCATCATCGGCAAGCTGATCCCGGCCGGGACCGGCGCCGAGGCGCGGCGCCTCCAGGCCGAGCGCGCCGGCCAGCTCTCTCCCGCGGAGGAGGAGCAGCAGCGTGAGGAGGCCGCCGCGCGCGCCTTTCTGTCCGGTGACCCCGACACCGACGGCGATGGTGATGTCGAGCCCGACGAGGCCGAGGCCGCAGCCCGTGAGGCGGGCGACACGGTCGCCGAGCTCATGGGCGCAGGCGACAACCCTGAGATGGAGGCCGCAGTCGAGGAGCAGGTCTTCGACGAGCTGACCGAGGACGCGAAGGAGAAGGCTGCCGTCAAGAAGTAGCCTCTCCCTCCTGACCGATGCGAAGGGCGGCCCGTGTGGCCGCCCTTCAAGATGCGTGGCTGCCCGCCTCTCCCCGGGCCGTTGACCCCCGAGGCAATTGGGGCCCTATTGACCCCTGGGCCGTTGACCCCTGGGCCGTTGACCCCTGGGCCGTTGACCCGTGGTACGGGTCTAACACCCGGCAAGTCGCCGAGGAAGCCCGGCTCCGGGTGGATCTGACCCGTGGTACGGGTATATGGCCACGGAGCTCGACCTCGTCGGTCGGTAGACCCGTGGTACGGGTCGTGGAAGAACGAACGCGCCCGATCGAACGCTCTGGGTGGGCGCGATGCGCTGCTGGATCAGCCCGCCGACTTACCTAGGGCGGACGCGAAGTGGGAAGAACACCTAGCGACCGACTCTCGCGGACGACCGCTTCGTTGCGCTCATCCTCCGATAGGTCCCACAGGTCTGAGCCGACCAGTGCGCGAGCGAACCACACCGATTCCCTCGCGCTCCCCCATGCAACATGCGCCAACACATCCCTACCGCTCCAGCCGCCAGGGAGGATCGGCTCTGATAGAAGTTCGGGCAGGACCGACTGGAGTATTCGGTCGAACCGATCTCGGTCGGCCTGAACGGTCGCGGGGAATTCGTCACTGCTGACGGAGTCCATCCTCAATCATCTTACGTGCGGCTCGAATAGATGGACTACCCGGGGGGACGGCTCGGTTGACACTCCGAACGCGAGTTCCGTATACTCCATCGTCGGTGTCCCGCGTGCGGGACGCCTTCGTGTGTGCCCCACCAGGGCAGCCCATATATCGGCCTCCGCAACGGATCGCCGTGGGCGCCAACGGATGCCACGATCGCAGACATCAGTTTCAACGCGATACGAACGCGAGGTTCTCGTTGCCAACCATCAGCCAGCTGGTCCGCAAGGGTCGAAAGCCGGCCGTCAAGAAGGTCAAGGCTCCGGCGCTGCGTCGGACGCTGAACACCCTCAAGCAGACCACGTCTGAAGGACGCGGCGCGCCGCAGCGGCGCGGCGTATGCCTGCAGGTCATGACGCGCACCCCGAAGAAGCCGAACTCGGCGCTGCGCAAGGTCGCGCGCGTGCGGCTGACGAACGGCATGGAGGTCACCGCCTACATCCCGGGCATCGGCCATAACCTCCAGGAGCACTCGATGGTGCTGGTCCGCGGCGGGCGCGTGAAGGATCTCCCGGCGGTGAAGTACCACATCATTCGCGGCACCCTCGACGCCGCGGGCGTCCGCGACCGGCGGCAGAGTCGCAGCAAGTACGGCGCGAAGGCGCCCGGGAAGTCCTAGTCATGCCCCGACGACCGACGATCGCCCGCAAGCTCAAGTACGCCGAACAGCTGTCCGGCACCGCGCTGACGCTGAACCAGTTCACGAACAAGCTCATGTACGGTGGCAAGCGTCACCTGGCGCACCGTATCCTCGAGGACGCGCTGGCTCGCTGCGAGTCGCAGGCCGGTCGCGCGGGGGTCGAGGTGCTCGAGCAGGCCCTTCGCAACGCGATGCCGCTGATCGAGGTCAAGCCCAAGCGTGTCGGCGGCTCCACCTACCAGATCCCCGTCGAGGTGCGTTCTGATCGACGCATCAGCCTGGGCATGCGCTGGCTCATCGAGTCGGCCCGCAAGCGCAATGGCAAGAGCATGTCCGACAAGCTCGCCGCCGAGTTCATGGATGCCAGCAACGGCATCGGTGCCGCGGTGAAGCGACGCGAGGACACGCATCGCATGGCGGAGGCGAACAAGGCCTTCAGCCATTTCAAGTGGTAGGCCGATGATGACGCAGACCGCCCGGCGCGCCACCGATACGGGCGCGAATCCGCTCCACCGCACTCGCAACATCGGGATCATCGCGCACATCGACGCGGGCAAGACGACGGTGACGGAGCGCATCCTTTTCTACACCAAGAAGATCTACAAGATCGGAGAGGTGCACGAGGGCGCCGCGACGATGGACTGGATGGAGCAGGAGCAGGAGCGGGGGATCACCATCACCGCGGCGGCGACGACCTGCTTCTGGGATAACCACCGCATCAACCTGATAGACACGCCCGGGCACGTGGACTTTACGGCGGAGGTCGAGCGCAGCCTTCGTGTGCTCGACGGCGCGGTGGTCATCTTCGACGGCGTGGCCGGCGTGGAGCCGCAGTCGGAGACCGTCTGGCGCCAGGCCGACAAGTACCACGTGCCGCGATTCTGCTTCGTCAACAAGCTCGATCGCACCGGTGCGGACTTCTGGCGGGTGGTGGACATGATCCATGAGCGCCTGGGAGTCAACGCCGTGCCGCTCCAGGTACCGATCGGTGCCGAAGGAGGATTCCGCGGCGTCGTGGACCTCGTCAACATGAAGGCGATCACGTACGGCAACGACCTCGGTGACGAGATCGAGGTCGGCGACATCCCGGCCGATGTCCAGCCACTGGCCGACGAGTGGCGCGAGAAGATGATCGAGTCGCTCGCCGACCTTGACGATGACATCGCGCACAAGTTCCTGGAGGGCCAGGAGATCGGCGCCGATGAGCTGCGTCGCGCGCTGCGCGTCGGCACGCTCGCCTACCGGATCGTGCCGGTCCTGACCGGCTCCGCCCTCAAGAACAAGGGCGTGCAGCCCATGCTCGACGCGGTCATCGATTATCTGCCGAGCCCGCTCGATGTCCCGCCGGTGAGCGGCAAGGATCCGCGCAGCGGTGAGCAGCTGGCGCGCGAGACGGATCCGAACGCGCCATTCGCGGGGCTCGCATTCAAGATCGTCGCGGATCCATTCGTCGGCAAGCTGGCCTTCTTCCGCGTCTATTCCGGCACGCTCAAGACCGGCTCGTACGTCTACAACAGCAGCAAGGGCATCAAGGAGCGCGTCGGGCGCATCCTCCAGATGCACGCCAACCATCGCGAGGAGATCGATCAGGTCGCGGCGGGCGACATCGCCGCCGCCGTGGGTCTCAAGAACACGACCACCGGTGACACGCTGAGCTCCGAGGACAAGCCGGTCGTGCTGGAGTCGATCACCTTCCCGGAGCCCGTCATCGAGCTCGCCGTCGAGCCCAAGACGAAGGCCGACCAGGACAAGATGTCGATCGCGCTCCAGCGCCTGGCGGAGGAGGATCCGACTTTCCGCGTCCATACCGACCAGGAGTCGAGCCAGACCCGCATCGCGGGCATGGGCGAGCTCCACCTCGAGGTCCTCGTCGACCGCATGCTGCGCGAGTTCAAGGTGCAGGCCAACGTCGGCCGGCCGCAGGTGAGCTACCGCGAAGCCATTCGCAAGCCCGCGAAGGGCGAGGGCCGTTTCGTGCGCCAGACCGGCGGCAAGGGCCAGTACGGCCACGCCGTCATCTCCCTTGAGCCGCTCGAGCGCGGGAGCGGCTTCGAGTGGGAGTCGAAGATCGTGGGCGGCACCGTGCCGCGCGAGTACTGGCGCGCCATCGAGGAGGGCGTCAAGGAGGCCCTCGCCGGCGGCGTGGTGGCCGGGTTCCCGGTGATCGACGTCAAGGCCACCCTGATCGACGGCTCTTACCATGATGTCGACTCGTCGGAGATGGCCATGAAGATCGCGGGCAGCATGGCTGCCAAGCACGGGGTGGCCAGGGCCGACCCGGCCATCCTGGAGCCGGTGATGAATGTCGAAGTGACCGCGCCCGAGGACTATATGGGTGACGTCATCGGCAATCTCAACGCGCGACGCGGCCACGTCGACGGGATCGACGAGCACGGGACGAGCCGCATGATCCACGCCCACGTGCCGCTGGCCGAGATGTTCGGCTACGCCACCGAGCTGCGCAGTATGACCCAGGGTCGCGCGACGTACTCGATGGAGTTCGGCCGCTACGCGGAAGTGCCCACCAACCTCGCCACCGAGCTGATTGCAAAGTCCAAGAGCTAACTGACCGATTAAGGAGCGACGAGACCACCCATGGCCAAGCAGAAGTTCGACCGCAACAAGCCGCACGTCAACGTGGGCACCATCGGTCATGTCGACCACGGCAAGACCACCCTGACCGCGGCGATCACGAAGTTCCTGTCACTCTCGGGCGGCGCTGACTTCAAGGCGTTCGACCAGATCGACAACGCTCCCGAGGAGCGCCAGCGCGGCATCACGATCGCCATCAGCCACGTGGAGTACCAGACGGCGAACCGCCACTACGCCCACGTCGACTGCCCGGGTCACGCGGACTACATCAAGAACATGATCACCGGCGCCGCCCAGATGGACGGCGCGATCCTGGTGGTGTCGGCAGCAGACGGCCCCATGCCGCAGACGCGCGAGCACATCCTCCTGGCGCGCCAGGTCGAGGTGCCCTCGCTGGTCGTCTACCTCAACAAGGTCGATATGGTCGATGACGAGATGCTCATCGACCTGGTCGAGATGGAAGTGCGCGAGCTCCTCAGCAAGTACGAGTTCCCCGGCGACGACGTGCCGGTGATTCGCGGCTCGGCGCTGAAGGCCCTCGAATCCTCCAGCGACGACCCCCAGAGCGACGACTACACCTCCATCAAGGAGCTGATGGAGGCGGTCGACTCGTACATTCCCACCCCCGCCCGTGAGACCGAGAAGCCGTTCCTGATGCCCATCGAGGACGTCTTCGGCATCAAGGGCCGCGGGACCGTGGCCACCGGCCGCATCGAGCGTGGCGTCGTCAACACCGGTGAGA
>JACDBS010000243.1 GCA_013694795.1 Chloroflexota bacterium
GGCGAAGGGGGGCGGCTGCGCGCCTGGAGCGAGCTGCCTCCCGACCTGTCCGCGTGCGTGGAGATTTCCGGCGTGAACCCGACGCCGGGACGGCTTCCGGTGGGCGTGGGCGCGGAGGTGGTCCCGACATGATCCAGCCCGAGAAGCGCATGACCTTCCCGAACCCGATGCTGGTCGTGGTCAGCGGCCCGTCGGGAGTAGGCAAGAGCACCATCGTGGCAGAGTTGGCGCGGAGGAGGCCGCAGGTCGTGCCCATCGTGACCGCGACGACCCGGGAGCGGCGCTCGGATGAGATGCATGGCGTGCATTACCACTTCCTGTCCGAGCCCGAGTTCATCGCGCTCATTGAGCGCGATGGGCTCCTGGAGCACGCCAATAACCACGGTCACCGCTACGGGACCCCGGTCGACCAGGTCCGTGGAATCCTGGCCGCCGGGCGTGATGCGATCCTCACCATCAGCCCGCAGGGCGCCCGCAACGTGCGCCGGAAGGTGCCCGACGCGCTGCTGATCTTCGTCATGCCGCCCTCCATGGACGATCTCACCCAGAGGCTGCGCGGCCGCGGCTCCGAGTCGGAGGCGAGCCTGGCGCGCCGCCGGCGCGACGCGGAGCGATGGATGAAGCAGGCCGGCGACTTCGACCATGTCGTGGTCAACGAGACAGGCCATCCCGAGCAGGCCGCCGAGCGGATCTGGGAGATCATCCAGGCTGAAGCGCGCCGCGATCCACCGCGCCGCCCCCGCGTCTGAGCGCCGGAAGGCTGAGCCGATGAGCCTCGGCCCGCGCCCGGTACGAGTCGCCGTGGAGGCGCTCGCCGACCGGCCGGAACGCACGTTCACGTATCTGCTCCCGTGGGAGCTCGGCCCGGCGCAGCCTGGATCGCTGCTGCTTGTTCCCTATGGCAAGCGGCTCGCGCTCGGCTATCTCCTCGCCGCGGACCCGGAGGCGACGGCGACCGACCTGAAGACCGTCGAGGCGGTCGTCTCGGCACCGATGCTCACGGCAGACCTCCTTGCCCTGGCCGAGGAGATCGCCACCTATTACCGGGCGCCCATCGGCACCACGCTGGCCGCCATGCTGCCGCCCGGGCTCGAGTCGCGGTTGATCCGCCACTGGGTGGTGGAGCGGCCGTCGGAGCTTCCCGCCGAGATGATGGCGTCGGTCGACGCTGACGGTCGCATGAGCGACGCGGCCCTGCTGAGCCACGGCCCTCGGCGCGGGCGCACGGCCTGGCTCGCGCGCCTTCGCAATTCGGGGGTGGTGCGCGCCGAGTGGTCGCTTCGGCCGCCGGGGGTGACCGCGCGTCGCGTTCGCATCGTTCGCGCTGTGGACTCCACCGCGCCCCCCCCGCGCCGCGCGCCGGTGCAGCGGGCACTGCTCGAGGCGCTCGGTGATGGCGAGCGCACCATGGCCGAGCTTGCGGAGGAGCTCGCCACGGAACCGGCGAGCCTCCTTGCCCCCGCGCGACGCCTCGAGGCGCTCGGGCATGTCGAGCTGGCCTGGCGCACCGTGGAGCGAGACCCGCTGGCACATCGCGCGACCGTCCCGAACCTGCGTCACGCCCTGGCCGGCGAGCAGGCCGCGGCGCTCGACGCGATCGTTCAGCTGCCGGCGGGCGGTGAGCTCCTGCTGGAGGGCGTCGCCGCGTCGGGAAAGACCGACGTGTACCTCGCCGCCGTGCAGGAGACCCTGGCGGCCGGCCGTGGCGCGATCGTGCTGGTGCCGGAGGTGAGCCTGGTGCCACAGCTCGCCGATCGGCTGCGCGCAATGGTGGGGGACGAGCTGGCGGTGCTGCACTCCGGCCTTTCGGCGGGGGAGCGCCACGACGAGTGGTGGCGAATCATGCGCGGCGAGGCTCGCGTCGTCATCGGCACACGCACGGCGGCATTCGCGCCGCTCGACGCAGGCCTGATCATCCTCGACGAGGAGCACGATGGCGGCTACAAGTCGGACCGCACGCCGCGATGCGACGCGCGCTGGGTGGCGCGGCGGCGGGCTGCCATCGGCGGTGCGCGCGTCGTGCTCGGGACGGCCACGCCGGACCTCGTCAGCAT
>JACDBS010000247.1 GCA_013694795.1 Chloroflexota bacterium
ACCCCGCGCCACGCAAATCCTGGTGGAGGCCGTGGACCTTGCCCGCAACGTCGGTGACCGCGGCATGTTCAACTGGCTGGCCGGGACGGCCGCGGCGGCGCTCTACGAAGAGGGACGGGACTGGGACGCTCACGCGGCGGTCATGGCCCAAGCGCTCGAGGCGGCCACGCTGCGAGCCGACCGCCAGCGTCTCACCTCCCTTGCGAGCCTGGTGGAATTTGCGCGTGGCGAGCGCCTCGACGAGAACCTCTCCCGCGTCACCGAGCTCGTTGGTGAGAACACCGATGTCGCCGACCTGTTCGCGCTCTACATGGTGCGCTCCCACCACGGGCTCGTCTCGGGCGACCTGGATACCGCCTATCGAAGCGCGATGGACGTTTACGACCTCCACAGTCAGAACCCCGAGGTGCCGACGGACGCCGCCCTTCACCCGGCCATCTGGTCGCGCGACCTCGACCGCACCCGCGCCGTGGCGAAGGTCGCTCATGACCTGCGGACAACCGGGCCCCTGACCCGCACGATCGTGGACCATGCCGATGCGGCCGTCGCCGCGCTCGAGGGTCGCACGGCCGAGGCGGTCACTGGGTTCCGCGCCGCCCGGACCACGCTTCTCCGGTTCGAGCAGGCGTTCACCGCGGCGCGCTACGCTGTCGATGCCGCCGTCTTGCTGCCGGACCACCCCGAGGTCCGCGCCTGGGCTGACGACGCTCGTCTCGTCCTCGAGGGCCTGCGCGCCCGGCCGTACCTCGAGAAGCTCGACGAGGCTCTCGCGGCTCCGCCGTCGGCTGACCGTTCATCGTCCGTCGAGGCCCGCTTCGAGGCGCCCACCGGCGGCTGATCGGGGGCGCATAATCTGCGCGCCCTGTACCCGCGGGCGTCCCACGTCGACCGGGCACGACGGAGGGGGCGAGCGCCCGCGACCCGAGTGGGAGAAGGAGCCGATGACCTCCGATCGCAGCACACCATCCTGGGCCGCCAGCGCTCGTGACCTGTACCTCGTGGCGATGGCCGTCTTCCTCGTCACGATCATCATCGGCATCCTCAACGGTGCCGATATCGTCGAGTTCAACCGGGATCAGATCCTGACACACGTTCACTCGGGCACGGTCGGCTGGTTGACGCTGACCATCGTCGCATCGGCCTTTTTGCTGTTTCGTGCGGCGGATCGACGGCTCATGCTGACCCTGGCGGTCCTGGTCCCGGTCTACGTGCTCGCCTTCTACACCGGCAACTTCGCGTTCCGGGCGATCGGCGGGACGGCGCTGCTGGCCGCGATCGGCTGGCTGCTCGTCTGGGTCTGGGGCCAATACCTGGGCGGGGAGCGATCGCTGCCGCGCCTGGCGGTCACGCTGGGCCTGACCTCGTTCGCGTACGGCGCGGTCATCGGCGTGCTCATGCAGGTTGGCCTGGCGCTCGGGGTGAGCATCGTGCCCGGCGACAGCATCGGCGCGCATGCCTCGGCCATGACCTTCGGGTACCTCGTGCTTTCGGCCATGGGCTTCATCGAGTGGCGCGTGCTCGGAACACGCGGGCTGCCCACCTCCGGCCTGGTGCAGGTGGGGGCACTCTTCCTGGGTGGCCTCGTCATCTCGGTCGGGCTGCTGTCGGGGCTCGAGCAGGCCGCCGGCGGGCTCTACCTGCTCACCCAGCTCGTGGCCGTCGTGCTCTTCGTGGTCCGCATCTGGCCAACAGCCCTCCGCCGCAGCTGGACCGCCGCCGATCCGGCCCGCCACTTCGGGGCCGCTTCGATATGGACGGTCGCGGCGCTCATCCTGTTCATGTACCTCGTGTTCACCTTCATCTCGGCCGCCGACCCCGAGGCGGCGCTGCCCTTCAACGTGCTGATCGCCAGCGACCACTCGGTCTACATCGGCGTCATCACGAACATCATCATTGGCCTGCTCAGTCTGCTGGTGCTGGGGCGTGCGGCGGGCGCCGTGAGCCACGTCATCTTCTGGGGCGTGAACCTCGGGCTCGTCGTGTTCGTCATCGGCCTCATTCTCGACACTGCCGAGATCAAGCGCATCGGCGCGCCGGTGATGGGCATCACGCTGCTCGTGGCCCTATCGATCCTCGCTTCGCGCGCCTGGACCGCCCGCCTGGAGACGGACGAGCTGGAGACCGCGTGACATAGGCGGGCAATCGCAGAGCCGCTCAACCATGCGTCAAGTGGCCACCACTTGGCGAACGTCCGATCGTGTCAAGGGGTCGCCAGGACAGCTGCGTTCATCCGGTCGCGCCAGGCCAGCCATGGTGCGCCGGCGTCAACATCCCATCCCGGACCGCCGAAACCCAGCGTGAACTGCGTGAAGCCCATCTCGACACAGGCATCCACGTCCTCCGCCAGGAAGCGATCGGCATCGTCCGGCTGCAGGCCGACGCTCCACTCGATCTCTGCAGGGTCGCGGCCAATCTCGTCGCAATACCGTCGCAGCGCCGCAACCGGAGCCTCCAGCTCCGCCGGCTGATCCGGGAAGAAGGCGTGCCACGCATCGGCGTGGCGGGCCACGATCGGCAGGGTCAGCGTCAGGCCCGTTCCGGCGATCAGGATCGGCATCCGCCGCAGCGGCGGGGGATTGAGGGCGGCCAGGCGCTCGATGATCTCGGGCACGGCCCGCCCCAGCGCCCGAATGCGGGTGGCAAACGTGCCGAACTCGTACCCGTCGCGCCGGTAATCGCGCTCGAACCAGCCGGCGCCGAGGCCCATGATCACGCGTCCGCCGCTGACGTGGTCGACGGTCCGCGCGATATCGGCGTGCAGGTTGGGATTGCGGTACGAGTTGCAAGCCACCAGCGGGCCAAGCTTGCATCCCACGGCAAGGGAAGCCACCCAATCGGCGCGCAGCCTGGCCGAAGCTCCCACCCCACGCACGTTCAGCCACTCATTAGCCGTTTCGCCCGCCCCGCCGATACGGCCGCCCCACGGCAACGTACCGGCGGCACGCCTTGAGCCGGTGGCCGCCGTCTCGGTCACTCGGGGGGCTCCGGGGTGATGGCGTCCGGGTCCTCGGGTGCCACCTCAATCGGCTCTCCGGGCGGCATGGCGTAGGCCTGGTCCGGGTGGAGTGAGCAGGCGACCTCCTCTCCCTCCTGGTGCAGGCCGTGGCCCATCCAGTCCGGATCGATGGCCAGCACCACGTGGTAATCCATGGCCAGCTCGTACTCCACGAGCGGCCCCAGGAAGGTGCTGCGCCGCACAGTGGCCCGCAGATCGCCTGCGCCCAGGCGAATGGACTCTGGACGCACGACCATGGTGGCCGAGGAACCGGCCCGCAGGCCTAGCACAGGCCGCCCCGTTGCGATACCTCGCGCTCGATGCCGGTTCCCCCCTTGGAGCTCAGGCCGGTGAGCCGACTTTCTCCTCGGCCCGGTCCATCGTCTCGTCGGCCTTCGTCGTGGCCGCCTCGACGGTGTCGCTGACGGCCGAGGTCACCTGCCGGCTGGCGTCACCGAGCACCTCGCGCTCCATCGACGTCTCCGGCACGATCGAGGCGATCACGGCACCGGCGCCGGCCGCGATGGCGCCCATCGCCAGCGGGTTGGCCCGCATGAAGCTCTCGAGCTTCCAGCTGACCTGCTGGGCCGTCTCGCCGGCGCGCCCGATCACCTCGCCGCCCACGTGCTGGGCACCCTCGGCCACCGAGCCGACGGCGCCGCCCACGGTCTGTCCGACTGTCGAGGCAGCATCGCCGACCTTCGAGCTGATGCCCGAGCCGCCGCTGTTCTGGTAGCCGTATCCGTGGGCCTTGCTGGCCTTCTGGTCCTGCGACCCCTCGGCGCGGTTGACCCACAGCAGCGCGAGGCCGGCACCGGCCAGAGCGGCCGGGATCGGGTTGCGCTTGATCGTTTCCATCACCATGTCTGAAACCCCCTTCGCTGTCTCCTCGACGCGGCCGATGGTCGCATCGCGGACGTTCTCTTTGGCCTGTTCGACGAGGTGGCTGGGCTCGAGGCGATCGCCGAGCGTGTTCAGCGTGCCGCCCATTTCGAGCCGGGTCTCCTCGATTTCGGCGCGAATCTCGGCAACCTCGACCTGCTCCTCGTTGCTCATCGTGTCGTCCTGGCCGGTGACATCGGCCCGGTCGGTTTGCAGGCCCGCCTCCGCGGCGTCCTCCTCGCCCGACCCGGCGTTTCGGTCCCTGGTCATTGCATCTGCTCCTTGACGAAGTCGACGTTCTCGCGGACGGTCTCCACGGTCTGCGTCGGTGCCATGTCGGTGCTCTGGACCTGCTTGACGCCCATCGAGGTGACGATGGCGCCGATGATCAGCGCCCCCGCGGCAACGATGAGTGCCGCCAGCCAGCCGTCGAGGCCCGCCTCGATCAGGCCGAGGACGATCGCCCCGAGCAGGACGAGCACTCCCGCGTAGAGCAGGGCGCCACCGGCTCCGGCCATCGCCGCGCCACGGCCCATGCGGCCGATGCTGGACGTGACCTCCACCCGGGCAAGATCGATCTCCTTGCGGACGAGCGTGCTGACCTGGCGGCCGAGATCACCAAGGAGCTCACCGATGCTTCGGCTGTCCTCGCGACGCTCCATGTCAGAAGTCCTCGTTCCCGTTGCGAACTCGTGACCCGGTGTTTTCGTAGTCGGACATGGAGCCGGCCCCGTAGCTGGTGCTGTAGCCGGATCGCCCGTACTGGCCGCCCTGGTCGCCCTGGCCCTGGCCCGACGCCCCGCCCGCGGCCTTGATGAAGCGCGAGGCCGCCACGCCGAGGAGGAACGCGCCACCGAGGAAGATCAGCGGCTGCCGCCGAGCCATCTCCTCGACGTTGCTGATCATCTGGCGTGCGTCCGTCTCGCGCAGGTACTGGGCGACTCGATCTGCCTGGTCCGCGGCCGTCTGGGCGGCGTTGGCGATCCCCGGCTGCTCGGTCTCCATCTCGGTGGAGACGCGGCGAATGGTCTGGGCGACCTTGTCGATCCCCGAGGCGGCCTGCTTGCGTCCGCGGTCGGCCTGCTGGAGGCCGATGTCCGCCGCACGTTCGGCGAGGTGCCCGGCGCTCTCGGTCGCCTGCATCCCGGCGTCGACGAGCGGGTGCTGCGCCTCGCTCTGGTCATTCGACGAGCCGGTCGTCGGCTGGTCGAGGGTGCTCGTGGTGTGTTCGGTCATTCGAAGTTCCCCCTGCGGTGTGTGTGTAGGCGTTGGCCCAAATGCACCCGACGTGCCATCTCGCTCAGCCGCTCGCCGACCGATCCATTGCTCTGCCACCTCAGGCGTCAAGGTCCTCTCGCCGGCCGCCTTGCTCGCGCGGCTCGAGCAGGGCCTGCCGCTGCTGGCCGGCGGGGCCAAGGATCTGCCCGAGCGCCAGCGCACCCTGCGCGCCACGATGAGTGGAGCCACGAGCTCCTGACCGCTGACGAGCAGCGCCTCTTCGCGCGCCTCGCCGTCTTCGGCGGCGGCTGCACCCTCGAAGCGGCCGAGGCGGTGGCCGATGGAGCTCGTCCGCTCGCAACTCGACCCGGCTGAGGTGGAGCGTCTCGACGCCGAGGGCCGCGCGCTGACCCTCGACGAGGCCGTAGCACTAGCCGTGGATGGCCCGGCGTAGAGGCTTGCCGTCGGCCACGTGGCTAGGTCCATCGCGACCGTATTGCACGATCGAGAACGAGCCAGGTCGCTCGACACACGCGTTCCCGGTGTAAGTTCCGCTCGGCGGCAACTCGCCAGAAACACCACGGGTCCACAGCGCGTCCACAGCAGAAGGACACTTCCCCACAATCCGTCCACACGTGTCAGACAGCCGACACGCATAGCCCCATCATCTTGTGGTGCTCGACCCAGTCATACCACCACATGTTGTGGTTTCGGGCTTGACGAGGCTCTATCGGCGTATTACAGTAATCGTCCTGAGAACACGGCGTACAGCCAGGCGCCGGACCGGCTGGAGGGCCCCGCGACGACCACGGAACGACCATCCGTGAGTCCCTCCCATCGGCCAAAGAGCAACAGAGGGACGCACCCAAGATGGCCCGCACCCCGACCCCCACCAAGTCCGCCAACGGCACGACCAACGGCCACGCGGCCAAAGGCGCCAAAGGCGCCAACGGTCACACCAAGGACGGCAACGGGACCAAGAAGTCGACGGGCTACCGTCAACTTGAGGAGGGCGAGGAGGCGACCTGGACGGGCCTCACCATCGAGCGAAGGTTCACCCGCCCCGACGTCCATCCCTATGACACGGTCGAATGGGATCTGCGCGAAGCGGCCATCACCAACGAGCACGGCAAGACCGTGTTCGAGCAGAAGGACCTCGAGTTCCCCAAGAGCTGGTCGGCGCTGGCCACCAACGTCGTCGCCAGCAAGTACTTCCGCGGCCACCTCGGCACCCCCGAGCGGGAGCGAAGCGTCAAGCAGATGATCGACCGCGTCGCGGACACCATCGCGGACTGGGGCATCAAGGACGCCTACTTCGCCACCGATGAGGACGCCGATGCCTTCCGCAACGAGCTCAAGGACATCCTCCTCAAGCAGCGCGCCGCCTTCAACAGCCCCGTCTGGTTCAACGTGGGCATCGACGCGCATCCCCAGTGCTCGGCTTGC
>JACDBS010000249.1 GCA_013694795.1 Chloroflexota bacterium
GGCACGGTGAGGGCGAGCGCGATGAAGCCCGTGTCCAGGAACGGCACGCGTCCCTCGATGCTGTGGAGCATCGTCAGGCGGTCGACGCGTTGGAGGTTGATGTTGTGCAACGTCGACACCGAGCGACACAACTCCCGATGGAGCGTGGCGGGGTCGCTCGTGCTCTTGTGATAGGCGTACCCGGCGAACAGTTCGTCGGCTCCCTCGCCGGTGAGGATCACCTTCACATGCGCGGCGGCCAGTCGCGAACAGAAGTAGGTGGGGATCGCACTCCGCACGAGGTCCTGGTCGAACGATTCGAGAGCGTGAATGATCTCAGGCAGCTTCTCCACCACCTCGGCCGGGGTCATCAGGTACTCGTGATGGATCGACCCGATGTGTGCAGCCACTCGTCTGGCGGCCTCGATGTCGCGGGACCCGGCCAAGCCGACCGAGAAGGTATGGAGCTCGTCGACGTGCTTCCTGGCGATCGCGGCGATGACGCTCGAGTCCAGTCCTCCGGAGAGGAACGCGCCTACGGGAACGTCGCTCATCATGTGAGACGCGACAGCATCCTCCAGGCCCCGCCGCACCAGGGCCACGTGGTCCTCCACCGTGCGATCCACGGGAGGTGCGGTCGGTACCCGGTAGTAGGGAACGAAACCCGCACGGCTGTCGAAGTAGGTGCCAGCCGGGAACTCGGTGAGCTCGTCGACCCAATCAGCCAGCGGTTTCATCTCCGAGGCGAACGCCGTGATCGGCGTTCCGGCTGAATCGACCCCTCGCCCGTAATAGAGCGGCTTGATGCCGATGGGGTCGCGCGCAAGAAACAGGTGGTCGTCGTCGCAGATGGCGAACGCGAACATGCCCTTCAACGCCGCCGGCGTGTCCACGCCGCGTTCTTCGAAGAGATGCAGGATCGCCTCGTTGTCGCTCGTCGTTGTGAAGGTGTGGCGACCGGTCAGAGCACCACGCAGTTTCGGAAAGTTGTAGATCTCGCCGTTCGCGACGATGGCCACAGCACGCGTCTCGCTGTACAGCGGCTGGGCGCCACCGTCCGGGTCCATGATCGCGAGCCGACGGTGGCCGAGCACGCCATTCGGTTGGACGTGCATCCCGGCCCCGTCCGGACCTCGGTGATGGAGGCCGTCCATCGCGCGCTCGACAAGGTCGCGGTCAGACGTCCCCCAGATCCCGGCGATCCCACACATCAATGATCGGTCACGTCGAGCATGCCGTCTCATTGTAGCCCGATCGCATGACATGCAACCCCTATTGCATCTGGCGCATCAATATGCCAACCTGCGGTGGTGACAGACGAGCACCCGAGCAGTCTGCGTCGCGCTCTCAGCCTCCTCGATGCGCTGGCTTCGGACGATGCCGTCGCCCACGGCGGATGGGGCGTAAGCCGCCTGGCCGCCCATCTGGGGCGCGACCAGAGCCAGGTATCGCGGACGCTCCGGGTCTTCGCCGATGCGGGCTTCGTCGAGCGTGACCGCGAGTCGATGGCGTACCGCATCGGGTGGCATGTCTTCGCCCTCGCTGCGAGGGCGGCCGACCAGCGCCTGCTGGCGGCGGGCGCGCCGATCCTCCGGCGGCTGGTGGAGAAGGATCTTGGGGAACGGATCCACCTCTCGGTGCTCCAGGGCTCCGAGGTCCTGACCCTCCTGACCCAGGCGCCGCCACACATAATCCAAACGGTTGCGTGGGCCGGTCGCCTCGTCCCGGCGCACAACACCTCTTCCGGTCGCGCGCTGCTCATCGATCGCGAGCGGGAAGACCTCCAACGGCTGTTCGCGGGCGTCGTGTTCGGCGCTGGCGGGCCCAATGCGCCGCGCGACGTCGAGGAACTGTATGAGCGGGTCCTCATCGCGCGGCGCTCCGGTTACGCCATCGTCGACGAGGAGTTCGAGCCGGGCCTGGTGGCCGCGGCGGCCCCCGTCCGCGACTTCCGGGGAGGCGTGGTCGCCGCCCTCAACGTATCGGCGCCCAAGTTCCGACTATGGGGTCGACTGCCGTTGGCAGGTCAGGCGATCAAGTCAGCGGCCGACGAGCTGTCTGAAAGGCTCGGCTGGGACGGTACGCGTCCCAGGAACCTGGCGGCCGGACCAAGCGCCGCTCGTTCCGAGGTACCGGCGTGACACTCTTCGACTATCTGGCCGCGCAAGGCGATCGGCTGTTCGGACTGGCGATCGAGCACGCACTCATCGTGCTCGTTTCCGTCTCGATCTCCACGCTCATCGGGGTCGGCCTCGGCATCCTGACCTATCGAAACCCGGCAC
>JACDBS010000002.1 GCA_013694795.1 Chloroflexota bacterium
CCGCCGGCGACCATCACGGGGAGGGCGAGGACGGGTGGGAGGTCGCCGACGAGCGTGCCGATGCCCGCCGCCGCAATCGCGCCCAACAACAGCTGTCCCTCGGCGCCGATGTTCCAGTAGCCGGCGCGGAAGGCGATCGCCACCGCCGCACCCGTGAGCAGGATGGGGGTGGCGGTCACGAGCACCTCGAGCAGGGTGAACTGCGAGGTCAACGGGATGACGACGAACGCGGCGTAGGCCTCGATCGGGTTCGCGCCGGCGAGCAGGATGGGGCCGGCCGTGATGAGGAAGGTGATGAGCACGGCCCCGACCACGAGCACCGGGGTCGACCACGGCGAGATGCGCATCAGGCAGCGATGCCGCGCCCGGCCATGAGCATGCCGAGGTGCTCGAGGTCCGCATCGGCGGCGGCCATCTCGCCCAGGATGCGGCCCTCGTACATGACCACCAGCCGGTCTGACAGGGCCAGCAGCTCATCGAGATCCTCGGACACGAGAAGGATGGCGGCTCCTGCCCCGCGCCGCGCGAGGAGCTGCTCGCGGACGTACTCCGTCGCGCCGACGTCCAGGCCGCGAGTGGGCTGCGCGACCACGATCACACTTGGGTCGCGCGAGAGGACCCGCGCCAGCAGCACCTTCTGGATGTTGCCGCCCGACAGCGACGCGACCGGGTCATCGGCGCGCGCGCGGATGTCGAAGCGTTGCATCAGCTCCGTGGCGTGCTCGCGCACCATCCGCTCGTCGATGCGCCCGCTGCGCCGGAAGTCGTCGAGGCGCTCGAGCACTAGGTTATAGGCGACCGACAGGTCGCCGATCAGGCTCGCATGACGGTCCTCGGGGATGCGCCCGACGCCCGCACGCATCATGCGCGCGGGATCGGCCCCGTTGAGCCCCACGCCGCCGACCGTGACCGATCCGGCGGTCGGACGCCGCATGCCGGAGAGGACCTCGACAAGCTCGGTCTGGCCGTTCCCGGAAACCCCGGCCACGCCCACGATCTCCCCGGCGCGGACGTCGAGCGACAGGTCCGACAGAGCCGGTAGGCCCTGGGGTCCCGTCGCGTGCAGGCCGCGGAGGCTCAATACCGGGGCGCCGGATGGGACTGTCGCGTCAGGCGGCCGCTCGACGCCGAAGGTGGGCCGGCCGACCATCAGCCGCGCCAGCTCGCGTTCGTCGGTCGAGCCGGCAACCGTCCCGGCCAGCTTCCCCCGGCGAAGCACGCTGACCCGATCGCTGATGGCTCGCACCTCCGCCAGCTTGTGGCTGATGAAGACGATCGACAGGCCATCGGCGACGAGCGCGCGAAGGGTGGCGAACAGCGCGTCGACCTCGCCGGGGACGAGCACCGCGGTCGGCTCGTCCAGGATGAGGATCCGGCAGTCGCGCGAGAGAGCCTTCAGGATCTCGACGCGCTGCTGCTCCCCGACCGACAGGTCCTCCACGCGGGCCGTGGGATCGATCCTGATCCCGAAGCGCTCCGAGGCGTCCGACGCGCGCCGCCCAGCTTGGGACAGGTCCAGGCGCAGCCCGCGCGAGCGCCCCAGCGCGAGGTTCTCGGCGACCGTCATCGGCCGCACCAGGGCGAAGTGCTGCGTTACCATTCCGATCCCGGCGCCGATCGCGTCGCGCGGTGCACGGATCGCCAGCGCGTGGCCGCCGACCAGGATCTGGCCCGCATCGGCCTGGGTCAGCCCATACGCGATCCGCATGACCGTTGTCTTGCCCGCCCCGTTCTCCCCCAGGAGGGCGTGGACCTCGCCGCCGCGGACATCGAAGTCGATGCCGTCATTGGCGACGAGGTCCCCGAAACGCTTGGTGATCCCACGCAGCTCGAGAGCCGGCGTGCTGTCGGTCACGCTGCGGCCCGGGCTACGCGTCCGGGATGGTCGAGCCCGGCGGCGTGCCCTCGTTGATGTCCACGCGGAACGTTCCCGCCTTGATCTCGGCCTCGCGCTCTGCCACCAGGGTGGCAATATCCTCGGGGATCCCGCCGATGACATCGGCATTGATCGGTGCCAGCGCGGCACCGCCCTTGCCGACCATCGAGAAGTCCTTGAGATCCTGCGACGTGTAGGACCCGGCGATCACCTGGTCGATGACATACGCGACCGTCGGAGCCATGTTCCACGTCACGCTGGTGGCGACGTTCTCGGGCGCCAGTTCCTGCTGGTCGCTCATGTTGCCGATGGCGACGAGATCGTTCTCCTGGGCAGCCTCGATGACGCCGAAGCGCTCGGCGAACAGGACGTCGGCCCCGGCGTCCACCTGGGCCAGCGCTGCCTCCTTGGCGGCGGCGGGGTCGAACCAACTGTTCAGGAAGGTGACCTTGACCTCAACGTTCTCGTTCGTCGACTGCGCGCCGGCGATGAAGGCGTTGACGATGCGATTGACCTCCGGGACGGGATAGCCGCCCACCACGCCGAGCACGTTCGTCTGGGTGACGCCGCCGGCCAGCATGCCGGCCAGGTACGCGGGCTCGTGGATCCAATTGTCGAAGACGCTGAAGTTGGGCTCGGCAGGGCCGCCGCCCGACCCGAAGACAAAGGCGATGTCGGGGTAGTCGGCGGCCACCGCACGGGCGGCTTCCTCGTTGCCGAACGCGTCGCCGAAGATGATGTCGGGCGCATCGGCCTCGGCGGTCTCGCGCAGCACGCGCTCCATGTCGCCGGCGTAGCCGATGTCATCGGTGAAGGTGTACTCGATGCGGCCTGCCTCCATCTCGGCGTTCAGAGCGGAGTGAATCACACCGTCCCATGGCTCCTCGATCTGCGTGGCATAGGCGCCGAAGACCTTCGGGACACCGCCGTCTCCACCGTCGGATGGGGCGGCCGTGCCGCCGCACGCGCTGAGAGCCAGGAGCGCGCTGATGGCCAGGGCGAACGTGCCGCGCAGGGGCCTGGGGTGGGGGATGCGTTGAACGTCCATGTGACAGAAACCTCCTGCCGAGCGACTCGGGAGCCAAGTAGCAATCAGGCTCCGTAGCGTACGCGATGGGTTCGGCATCGGCCGCGCAAATCAGCGCGCCCCGTCCGCGAGCGGCTTCACCTCGCCGATCCAGCGCTCGATCGTCTCGTCGTCGAACGGCGCGGCGAGCTCGGCGATGAAGGTGTGGAAGCCGAGCGCCTTGCGCTCGATCATCTGCTGCGCCACCTGCTCGGGCGTGCCGACCCAGAAGGTGTCATCGGCCTCCACTTCGGCCATCGGTGTCCGGTTGTGCGCCATCTGGGCTTCCCAGACGCGCCGCGCCTCGGATTCGGTGTCGCGGATGATGGGCTTGCAGGCGCAGGTGAGCTCGATCTCGTCGAAGTCGCGGCCGACCGCCTCGCAATGGTCGCGCAGGACGTCCACCTTGTGGCGCAGCTTGTCGACCGATCCCATCGCGTTCCACATGTCGGCGTACTTCGCCACGCTGCGCAGCGTCTTCCTCTCGCCTGAGCCACCGATCATGATCGGCAGGTGCGCCTGCACCGGCGGCGGCAGCAGGCGCAGGTTTTCGAACCGATACGTCCCATCCGGCGGCGACGTGACCATCTCGCCGTCGAGCAGCGCGCGCATGGCACCCGCTGCCTCGTCCATCCAGCGCAGGCGCGTTCCGGGCGAGGCGCCGAACTCGATGCCGAACTCGGTGTGCTCCTTCTCGAACCAGGCGCCGCCGATGCCCAGGATTGCCCGGCCGCCGCTGATGTGGTCGAGGGTGACGGCCGCCTTCGCAGTCAGGCCCGGGTTGCGGAACGTGTTCGCGCCGACCAGGAGGCCCAGCCGCGCGCGACGTGTGACCTTCGCCCACGCGGCCAGGGTGGTGTAGCCCTCGAAGATCGGCTGGTACGGATCGCCGAAGATCGCGTACACGTGATCCCAGGTCCACAGGTGTTCGTAGCCGAGCTCGTCGATCCGAACCGCGGATCGCTCGAAGTCGTCCCAGGTCGTGGCCTGGCTCCAGAGCAGGATGCCCAATCTCGTGTCCATCGGATCGAGTCTACGCGCCCGCCGTCGCCCGCGATTCGTTGCATGCAGTCGAGAATGGTGGATAACCCTCTCGACGTGAGCGCTCCGTGAGAGGACACTTTCCTGACCGAGCGTTGCGCGGTCTCCGACCGGTGGCGGTCCGCCACGCGACCCGAGCGAGGAGGCATCCGATGGACACCGACACGATGGAACGCAGGCTCCGCGATCTGTACTCGTCCGGCGACGTGCAGGAGTTGGCACGACAGATTCCGGAGATGGCCACGGAGGACATGATCCAGGAGTGGCCGCAATCGGGCGAGCGGATTCGCGGCCGCGACAACATTGTCGCCGTGAACGAGCACTACGAGGGCGCGACCGGATCGGCCCCCAAGCTGACCCTTCGGCGGATCGTAAAGCCGGGGCAGGCATGGGTGGCCGAGGGAACAATCGACTACGGCGACGGCACGCCGGTCAGCATCGTTGCCATCCTGGAAACCGACGCCGAAGGAAAGATCACCCGCGAGACCGATTACTTCGCCAACCCGTTCGAGGCACCCGAATGGCGGCGCCAGTGGACCGAGCAGATGGAGCCCGTCCCCGTCGGCTGACCTCTGCGACGCCGGGACCCCGACGAAGTGGACCTCC
>JACDBS010000016.1 GCA_013694795.1 Chloroflexota bacterium
GCGCCGGCCTCCGCGCACCGCGCCTCCGCCGCCACTGCGTCCCGTGTGCGTCGCTCGACTTCGACGCGGCGCGCCTCCAGGCTCGAGTGCAGCTCCTGCGCCACCTGGCGCCGCGCCCGCACACCCGCAAGGGCCTCGCGCTCCGCCTGGATCTCGGCGTCCGATGCGTGCGGGTCGAGCCCGAGCACGCCCAGGAGCGCCCGGCGTTCGACGTGGAAGCCGGCGAGGTCACTGCCGTCGGCGCCGGTTCCGCGCGTCAGCAGGACGACCAGCCCGCCCGCGAGGGCACCCACGAAGAGCCCGGGCAATGGGGCCGACACGAGCGATCCGGCCACGGCACCAAGCACGGCGAACCCCACGGCGGCGACCATGGCGACCCTGGGCGACAGGCGAAGCGTGGGTCCACCCCCAGCGGCGACGGCCTCCGCGGCGGCGATTCGGATTCGGATCGCGTCCAGCCTGCGCAACGCGTCCGTGCGCTCCTCAAGCCCGGCGTCATCCGCCTCGCTCTCCAGCCCGCCCTCCCGCTCACGGAGCTCCAGCTCGTCCGCCGCCGATCGCCGCCGCTGTTCCGCCTCCACCACAGCCGTCCGTGTCGAGTGGAGGTCTCGTTCATGTGCGCGCGTCGCCTCCAGCGCCGGGATCGAATCGTCGAGCGCCAGCAGCCGCTCCTCCGTCCAGCCGCCCGCCCGGGCGAGCTGCTCGGCGACGGCGACGGCGCTGCGAGCTTCGGCGGCATCCAGATCGTGCCGCTGAGCGGTGGCCGCCGCGCGCGTCACGCGTTCCTCCACCACGGCGTCCACCTCGCCCGCCATGCCCAGCAGGCGCTCGTCGATCGCGAGATCCTCGCGGGAGGCCCGGGCCTCGGCCACCTGCTCGTCGAGCGCGGCGAGGGTTGCACGCGCCTCGGCCAGCTCGCCCAACCGGCGGTCCAGTACGGCGACCACGTCCTCCGGAACGGCGTCGAGGGCAGCGTCACCGGCGTCCAGCTCGGCCTGGAGAACGGTGAGCTCGGCGGCGATCGGTCCCGCGGCGCGCAGGCGGCCGTAACGGGCGGCAAGCTCGCGTCGCGCTCGGATGTCGGTACGCAGTGCCTCGACCCGCGTACGGAGCCCTTCGCGCTCTTGGTGCGCGGCCTCGTGCTCCTCAGGCTGGCGCGCCAGGTCGGCGATCTCGCGGCGCAGATCGTCGATCCGGGCGAGCAGCGCGTTGAGTGGCTTCTGGCTGCCGCGCGGCAGGAAGGTCGCGTCCAATTGCTGGCGCAGGCGGCGTTCGAGGTCGACCGCGCTCGTCCCGCCCAGGCCGCTGCCGGCCCCGTAGATCCGGCCGCGCACCCCATCGGCGTTGAGGCTGGCGAGGGTCTGGAGCTCGCCCAGGCCGAAGGCGAAGATGTTGTTGAAGAGGTCCCGATCGGCTCCGCGCATGAGCCGATCCAGCGTCTCCTGACCTCCCTGGTTGCCGTTCGGCGCCCGGACGGCAAGCGAACCGGCCCCTCCTTTGTCGCCGTGGCGCTCGATGGTCCAGCGCTCGTCGCCCGCGGTGCGCAGCACCAGCCGTCCGCCGCGGCGTCCGCCGGCGAAGGCTGGGTACCAGGTGCGCCCATCGCGGGTTGGCTCGAAGCCGAAGATGAGCGCGCGAAGTCCGTTGAGCAGGGTCGTCTTGCCGGCCTCGTTGGCACCGATCAGCACGGTCATGCCGTCCTCGAGCGGCCACGCCGCGTCGTGGAAGCGGCCGAAGCCGTCCAGCTCGATGCGCTCTATGCGCATCAGCGCTCCTCTTCCGCCGCCAGCAGGAGGTCGATGCCAAGCGCTTCCGCGTCGTCAAGGAGCTCACCGCTGAGTTCGGCGTCGCCCGGGCGCGACTCGCGAAGGTAGCGTCTCCCCTTCTGCGACTCGTCGAACACGGGGGCCACGGCGGCGCGCAGCAGCGCTGTCCAGCGCTCATGCTCCTCGGGATCGGTGGTGTGCGCGCTGCGACGGGCCGCCGCGGCGGTGCGGAGGAAGTCACCCACGAAGTCGGGCGTCTCGCGCCGGAGGTCCAGGTCGACATCGGGCCGGGTGGCATCGGCGACCGATTCGACCCAGGCGAACCCGGCGTCGACACCTTCCTCGTTGAGCAACTGGCGAAGATCCTCGCCGTAGCCGGGGCGCGCCAGGTGCGCGTGCATGGCTCCTCGCCCCCTGATGCGCAGCCGAATGATGAGCGAGCGCCCATCTGCGCCGTCGGCCGCCACACCGATCGCCTCGCGGCAGGCGCGACCCAGCGCCTCGTCATCGGCGAGATCGGCGATGGAGACCTCGAGCGGCTGCCAGCGCACGAGGTCGGTCGCCACGAATCTCGGCGTCACGCGTCCCGCGGCGTCCACCTCCACCACGTAGCAGCCGCGCGCGCCAAGCTCACCCGGATCGCGGCCCTGCGGAATGCCGCAGTAGAAGGCGGGCGGATCGGCGAGCACCTGACCCGGCTGGTGGATGTGGCCCAGCGCCCAGTAGCCCATGCCGGAGGCGCGGAGATCCTCGACCGAGCAGGGCGCGTAGTTGGCGTGCCCCGGCCGGTCACCGACGTTCGTGTGCAGCACGCCAATCGAGAACGGCGCGTCCGGATCCGCCCTGAAGCCGGCGGCGTAGTTCTCGGTGACCGCCGCGCGAGGATAGGAGCGCCCATGGATGCGCGCGATCTCACGGCCGTCGCGCAGGACCGGCACCGATTCGTCCGGACCCGGGCCGAATCGGTGCACCGCAGCCGGGAAGACCAGCGACGGCGCCCAACTGCGCCCGTCGAGCGGGTCGTGGTTGCCATGGACCACGAAGCTGCGGATCCCCGCATCGGCCAGCGCGGCAAGCCCGTCACGGAAGCGCGTCTGCCCAAGGAGCGTCGGACTGGCGACCTCGAACACGTCGCCTGCCACGACCACGAAGTCGACGCGCTCCGAGAGCGCGGTGCGCACCACCCCGCGCCATGCATCGGTGGTCGCAGTGCGGAGGACGCGCAGGACCTCCGGGGGTGCCTCCGCGGTCAGCCCGGTGACGGGGCTGTCGAGATGAAGGTCACCGGTGTGCAGGAAGCGAAATGGCTCGATTGACGACACGGCCCACCAAGCGTAGCCGATGGGCGCGACAGCTCATCGGTCGCGAGGCAGGCCGCATCCAGTCTGTCTCAGGAGTTAGGTCGGTCGTTTCCCCCCATGACGATCACGGGAGCGTGGCGACCGACGCTGACAAGCGTGTCAGACGCTGCGTCGTCCGCTGAGCACCTGGAACACGAGCACGATGGCTGCGATCACGAGCAGCAGCCAGATCAGGCCACCGCCGATGTTGCCGATCAGGCCGAGAAGCCACAGGACCAGCAGAATGGCGACGATCGTCCAGAGCATGCGATTCTCCTCAATCGGTTCCGTTCCCTCCATACGAAGCCGAGAGGCCTCGCATGCGCCCAATATCGCAGATTTATCGCAGATTGCGTGCCAGCCATGCAGTCGAGCGCTCAGTCGCCCGGCGTGCGACGCTCCTCGATGATCTGGTACACGAGCAGCACGGCGGCAGCCAGCAGGAACAGGTTGACCCATTGGCCCAGGCGCAGGATGACGCCGGCCAGCCACAGGACCAGGGCGATCGCCGTCAGGATCCAGATCATGGGATCGGATCCAGCAGGACCGAGAAAGCGAGCACCGCGAGCACCACCAGCAGCAGGATTGATGCGACCACGACGCTCGCCGCCAGCACGGTGCGATCCTCCTTCACGCGGCGAGCGCGTCCATCAGCTCGTCGACGTGCTCCGCCGGCTTCACCTGGGCCAGCACGTGCTCGATGTGCCCGTCGACTCCGACCACGAAGGTGCTGCGCTCGATGCCCATGTATTCGCGGCCGGCGAACCTCTTCTGGATCCAGACACCGAAGGCCTCGGCCACGCGGTGCCCCTCATCGGACAGGAGGCGGTACGGCAGCGCGTACTTCTCGCGGAACTTCACGTGGCGCTTCACGCTGTCGGCCGAGACGCCGAAGAGCCGGACGCCTGTATCGGTCACGCGCGACCAACTGTCGCGCAGCCCGCAGGCCTGGGCCGTGCAGCCGGGCGTGTCGTCCTTGGGATAGAAATACAGGACGTAGCGTGATCCGCGCAGGGACTCGCTGGACACAACGCTGCCATCGTCTGCGGTCATCTCGAAGTCCGGGGCCGGCTCGCCGACGCTCAATCGGGTCATGGCTGGTGAGTCTAGCTCTCGCCGCCCATCTGCTCGATGGCGACCAGCACCGGCGGCAGCTCGCGCGGCTCCATGCGCGCCACCAGCGCATCGGTGAGTGCGCCGATCTGGGCCTCGTCGGCCTCCACGAGGTCGTGCCCCGCCCCCTCGATCTCCTGAAGCACCGGCTGGTTGCCAGCCTGGCGCAGGATGGCGTCGAGGAGGCGCGACTCGTCCGGATCGGCCCATACGTCAGCCGTCCCGTGGGCAATGACGACGTTGCGGTGGAGCATGGTGGCAAGCGCCAGGGCCGGAGTGTGGAATGCCTGCTCCCATCCGGCCAGCCCGAAATTGACCACCTCATCACCGATGCGGATCGGCATCCTCTCCTGGCGCCGATCGGCATGCTCGATCAGCTCCTCGGCCGATCGGTCGAGCGCCGCGACCACCGGATGCTCACGGTCGGCAGCGGTGCGCGACCGCTCGGCAACCCCACGACGCAGCACGTCGCGAAAGGAACGCGCCGCAGGACCGATGAGCCCCACCGCTCCGACCGCCGGATCGCCGACGGCGACGCTGACGGCCACGGTCGCACCCTCGCCGTGCCCGATGATGGCGCAGCGGCGCAGGTCGAGCTCGCTCCGCGAGCGCATGGCACCGATGGCGTCGCGCGCGTCGTCGATGCGGGTGAACAGGTCGGACTCCTCCCACGCGCCCTCTGACTCGCCACAGCCCCGCGGGTCGTAGCGCAGGCTGGCCACGCCGCGCTCAGCGAGTGCATCGGCCAGGCGAGCGAAGAGGCCCATGGGTGCTTCGGACCTCCTCGGCTCAAACCAGCCCGGATGGCCGATGCGGTCCCATCCGCCATCGCGGTCGCGCGGCAGCCAGCTCGGCACGAGGAGCGCCCACGGGCGGCGTCCATCACCGGTGGGCAGGGTCAGCGTCGCCGCCAGCGTCTGGT
>JACDBS010000058.1 GCA_013694795.1 Chloroflexota bacterium
CGGGCAGCGCGCAGGTCAGCCAGGCACCGGCCGCGGAGGAATCGGCCTTCAGCAAGGTCATCGTCGCCGAGAGCCACCCCGCTGATGCGAAGGTTGTGAACCTGGAGGAGGCCACGATCATCGTGGCCGGCGGACGCGGCGTGGGTGGCGAGGATGGCTTCGGCCCGTTGCGCGAGCTGGCATCGGTGCTCGGCGGGGCGGTCGGCGCGTCGCGCGCGGCCGCCGATGCGGGGTGGATCCCGTACCAGCTCCAGATCGGCCAGACCGGCAAGGTCGTCAAGCCCGCGCTCTACATCGGTGCCGGCATCAGCGGGGCCATCCAGCACCGGGTCGGGATGCAGAGCGCCGAGCACGTGGTGGCGATCAACAAGGATCCCGATGCGCCCATCGGCGAATTCGCAGACCTGTTCGTGGTGGGTGACCTGTTCCAGATCATCCCGGCGCTCTCCGCTGAGATCCGTCGGCGCAAGGGGAGCGTAGGGTAGGATCGCCGTGATGCGTTCAATGTTCGGCGGCCGTCGCAGGAGCGTCTTCGGGCCTGGCAAGGAGCTCGGGCTGTACCGCAACGACCTGTTCGAGCGGACGCAGCGCATCGACGCTCGGCTGGCCGAGGTGGCAGACGAGATCGATGCCCTACGCAGACGCGCCCTGGAACCTGAGGATGCCGTTGATCGCCTGACCGTCCACGAGGATGCCCTCGAGGAGGAGTCGGACGGCATCCAGGGCATGCTGGCACCCGAAGAGCTGCACGGCCTGCACATGGAGTACGAGGCCAATCTCGAGCGGACGCTGCGCGGAATCCTGGTCGTCGAGCGCGGCTGCGCCATAACGCGGCTGCCGCACCGGCCTCCGGACGACGAGGAGCCGTACACGTACTACAAACGTGGCCACGGCAACGTGACCCACGCGCGAATGCGGATGGCGGAGATCGTTGATGTGCTCCTGCATTGGGAGCCCGGCAAGCCGGCCGAGGCAACCGTGGCCGCCCGCTTGGAGCGCACCCGCGAGGCCTAGGGCTGGGGCCACATCTTGTGGTATGCTGCGCGACGGTACCACCGCTGGTGTAGTCCGCATTCGCAGGAGCTAACCATCGCATGCGATGTCCACGCTGTGAGCAGACCGGCACGCGCGTCATCGACTCGCGCGATCTCGAGGGAGGCGGCACCATCCGTCGCCGGCGAGAGTGCGAGGCCTGTTCGTATCGGTTCACCACCTATGAGCGCCCGGAGGGCGCGCGCCTGGTCGTCATCAAGCGCGACGGCGGCCGCCAGGACTTTGACCGCGAAAAGCTTCGCACCGGCCTGCTGAAGGCGCTACAGAAGCGCCCGGTCACCCTGGACCGGGTCGACGCCGCGCTCGACGAGATCGAGGCGCAGCTTCGCGCCCGGGGCGACGCCGAGGTCCCATCGACCGAGATTGGCCGCCTCGCGACCGATGCGCTGCGCGAGCTCGACCAGTTGGCGTACATCCGCTTTGCATCGGTCTATCACGCCTATGACGACATCGAGACGCTCCAGCGCGAGGTGGATCGGCTCATCAAGCAGCGGCCGGAGACGTAAGATCAGCGGCGCATGATCCTGTCCGACCGCGACATCCGGGGCGAGATCGACGCAGGCCGGATCGTCATCGATCCCTATGTGCCCGAAGCCGTGCAACCATCGAGCGTCGACCTCCACCTGGCCAACCGCTTCCGTGTGTTCCGCAACAACCGGACCGCAGTGATCGATCCGCGCGAGGAGCAGCCCGAGCTGACCGAGCTGGTCGAGATCAGCGGTGATGAGCCGTTCATCCTGCATCCGGGCGAGTTCGTGCTGGGCGCCACGTTCGAGCGCGTCGCCCTGCCCAATGATCTCGTTGGACGGCTCGAAGGCAAAGCCCTTGCGCTCGACACCCCAGTCCCGACGCCCGTCGGCTGGCGAGCGATGGGCGAGCTCTTACCCGGCGATTTCGTCTTCGACGAGACCGGGTCGCCGACGACGGTGGTGGCCGTGACCCCGCCGCTCCTTGATCGTCCATGTCGCGAGGTCGTGTTCGGCGGAGGAGAGCGCATCGTTGCCGATGCGTCGCACCAATGGGCGACGGTCGACAAGAACGGCCGCCGGAGTGGGCGCCAGCGATTCGCGATAAGGACGACCGATGAGATCGCCCGAACGCTCATGGTCAGAGGCGAGCGCAACCACCACGTCCCCCTCGCCGGACCAGCGCAGTACCCACCTCGGCTGGATCTGCCGATCCAGCCGTACACCCTCGGCGCGTGGCTCGGCGACGGGACCACTACGAAGGCGGAGATCACGTCCTGGGACACTGAGGTACTCGCAGAGATCAGCGGTGATGGGTACGTCGTACAGCGGCTCACGTATGGCAACCATCTCTACCGGATCGGCGGAGCCGGCCACAGCCGTGATGCAGATTCGGGTCAATACATGCGGAACTTCTCACTCTCGAGCAGGCTTCGTGACCTGGGCCTCATGAACGGGAAATTCGTCCCCCGCCGATATCTCGAAGCCGGCGTGAGCCAGCGGCTCGCCCTTCTGCAGGGTCTGATGGACACGGACGGCTGCGTCGATGACGTGGCCGGACGGTGCGAATTCACGAGCACGAAAGAGCTTCTGGCTGATGCCGTCGGCGAACTGGCGGCCGGGCTTGGCTTCCGGCCGGTGAAGTCGATCGGTCGCGCAATGCTGAGTGGCATCGATTGCGGGCCAAAATACCGAGTCAAGTTCACTCCTGATCGGCCCGTGTTTCGACTGCCGAGAAAGGTGGCTCGTCAAAAGCGTGCGGACGCGAGGTTCCACCGTTTTCACGGAATCGCCGATGTCTGCGAGGTGCCATCAGTCCCCGTTCGGTGCATTGAGGTCGCGGCAGAGAGTGGAATGTTCCTTGTCTCTCGCTCCTTTATTCCGACGCACAACAGCTCCTTGGGCCGCCTGGGCCTGCTCATTCATTCTACCGCCGGCTACGTGGATCCCGGCTGGGAGGGGACCCTGACCCTGGAGCTGTCCAACGTCGCCAACCTGCCGATCAAGCTGTATGACGGTATGAAGATCGGCCAGATCAGCTTCCAACGGCTCAGTTCGCCGGTCGAGGTTGGCTACGGGGATGCACGGATCGGCTCCAAGTACCTCGGACAGACCGATCCGACCGCCAGCCGCTTTCACGCCGACTTCGAACGCGGACGGGTCTCGCGTTCGTGAGCGGGCCGCTGTACGAGATCAGCGACGCCCGCTCCTACGCCGGCGGCGTCTCGGTCCGCGTCGTGCGCGCCGGCTGGTTCCGGCCCGATGCCGGCGGCTTCTTCGGGGTCGTTCCGAAACCCCTGTGGAGCCGATTCACCGAGGCCGATGAGCGCGGGCGCCTGCTTTGCCGCCTCAACCTGTTGCTCATCGAGGCCAGCGGCAAGCGCATCCTCGTCGAAACCGGCACCGGTGTCCGCATGAGCGACAAGGACCGTGACATCAAAGGGGTCGAAGGCGGGGATCCGGCTGAGGCGCTGCACGCGGTGGGGGAGGACCCCGAGTCGATCGACTTCGTGGTGGTGACACACCTTCACTACGACCATGCCGGCGGGATGGTGGACGCTTCCGGCCGTCCCATGTTTCCCAATGCGCGCTACGTGGTCCAGCGTGACGAGACCGAAGCGGCCCACGGCGATGAGCTCCGATTGGCGGGCATCATGGAGGTCGAGCAGCTTGATGCCGTTCGCGCCGCGGGCCAGCTGGCCGAAGTCAACGGCGAAGTGGAGCTGGTCCACGGGGTGCGCGTCCTGCGCACCGGAGGACACACCCGCGGCTCACAGGCTGTCCTCATGGGCGTGGAACGGCCCGGCGGTCGCGCCGGCGACCCGACGGAACGCGCCGTCTTCTGGGGCGACCTCATCCCCACGCGCTGGCAGATCCCGGTGCGCTGGACCAGTGCGTATGACGACTATCCGATCGAGGCCATCGAGATTCGCAACGAGCTCGTGGCTCGTGCCGCCGCCGAAGGTTGGTGGTGCTACTTCACGCACGATCCCGGGGACCTTCCGCTCCGCATCCAGGCCAACGATCGAGGCGGATACCGCGCCGCCGAATGAATTCGGTATGATGCGAGTGCCACTTCCGACGCCAACACCGATCCAGGCATTCGTCGAAAGGACACCTCCACCCAATGAACCCTTCCTTCCTCGCCCTGCGCCGCGGCGGGCTCCTCGCGCTCAACCTGTTCGTCGCCTTCACGCTCGTGGCCTGCTCCACGGGCGATGGGGATGCCAGCGAACCTGCCGGCGGCAGGGCCACGGTCAGCGGCGGCGCCGTCGAGATCACCGCCGCCGACCTCGCCTTTCCCGTCACGACGATCCAGGCGACGGCTGGCGCGGCCTTCACCATTACCCTGGTGAACAATGACAGCGTCCCGCACAACATCAGCATCTACACCGAGGAGGGTGGCGAGCTGCTCGCCGAGGGCACCGTCATCAACGGGGGCGAGACCGTCGAGCTCCGGGTGGAGGCGCTCGACGCGGGCGAGTACCACTTCATGTGCGACCTCCATCCCGACGACATGAACGGCACGCTCGTCGTCGAGGGCTGACGTTTAGGGGCGACGCCAGCGGCCCTGCGTTGCGTTCAGTGCATCTATCTAGGATGCTGCGCGCCTCGCGGACCTGGAGTTGCGGCCTCATGCAACTCTTGGTCGGATTCGAGCCGAACGAGAGGCCTACTACGCATTTGGATGCGCTGGGTACAACTTCTCGATCCGCGAGCGGGGATGAGGTTCAGGGCGATGCCAGCAGCCTCTCAAGGATGGCGACCATTCGCGCGGGCTCCAATGGGCCGATGACCTCGCGCACCACTGTGCCGGCCTCGCCGATGAAGTAGTGCCGCGGCAGTCCATCGCTGCTCGCCCACCGGTAG
>JACDBS010000059.1 GCA_013694795.1 Chloroflexota bacterium
TTCGGGTGCAGCACCAATCGACGCGCGCCGCGCTCCTGACGGTGATGATGGATGGCTTCGCCTCCGGCGCCGCGTCCGGCTACGCGCACGCCGGCTCGCCGGACGTGGGCGAGATCGATGCCGAGGCGCTCGGCGCCGAGGCGGCCCGCAAGGGCGACGAGATGCGCGGCGCCGGCGAGCTGGACGCCGGCGAGTACGAGGTGATCCTGGAGGAATACGCCGTCGCCGGGCTGCTGGAGTACCTCTCCTACATCGGGTTCTCAGGGCTGGCGCACGAAGAGGGGCGTTCCTTCATGGACCTGGGCGCGCGGGTGATGGGGGACAACGTCTCCATCTGGGATGACGGCGCCGACCCGTCCGGCCTGCCCGCGGCAATTGATTTCGAGGGCGTCGTCCGCAAGCGCGTCGACCTGATCGAGCGGGGCATCGCCACGTCGGTCGTCCACGATGCCGCCACCGGCGCGCGAGCTGGGACCGGCTCGACCGGCCACGGCCTGCCGGCGCCCAATCTCATCGGCCCCATGGCATCCAACCTTTTCATGGCGCCCGGCACGACCCCGCGCGACGAACTCATCGCCGGGGTGGAGCGCGGCATGTGGGTCACGCGCTTCCACTACATCAACCCGGTCCATCCCAAGAAGGCCATCCTGACCGGCATGACCAAGGATGGGACCTTCCTCATCGAGGACGGGAAGCTGACCCGTCCGCTGCTGAACTTCCGCTTCACCCAGTCGATCCCTGAGGCGTTCAGCGATGTCCGCGCCGCGAGCTCCAGCACGAGGCTGCTGCCCGGCGAGTTCATCGGCGGCTACCGGGTGCCGGCGCTGCACCTTGGCGCGTTCAACTTCACAGGGGTCACTGCCACGGAAGGCGGGGCGTGAGCGTGGCCGCCCCGCTCGAGCTTCGCATCGGTGACCGGCTCCGCCTGCGCAAGGAGCATCCATGCGGCAGCCGCGAATGGGAGGTCGTCCGGCTGGGCGCGGACATCGGCCTGGTGTGCGGTAACTGCGAACACAGGATCCTTATGGACCGCCTGGACGTGGAGCGGCGCTTCACCGGGTACCTGGGACGCGGGGCGGAGGCGAGCGGGTAGGCCCATGGCGCATGTGGATCTGCCCTCCGGCGACGTCGGCGGCGACGTCGGTGAGGCTGGAACGGTCTTCGGGAACCGATCCTTCGTATTCCTGTGGTCAGCACAGACACTGAGCCAGCTGGCCAGCAACATGGTGCTCGCCGCGCTCATGGCGACGGTGCACGCGACGACCGGCTCCGACACCGCCGTCGCCGTTCTGCTGCTCACGTTCCTCGTACCCGCGGTCCTTTTCAGCACCGTCGGCGGCGTGCTCGTGGAGCGAAGCAATGCGAAGGTCATCATGCTCGCCACGAACATCGTGCGGGCGGTGGGCATCATCGCCTTCATCTTCGTCGCACCGTCGACGGCAAGCGCCAATGTGCCGCTCATCTACCTCATCAACTTCGGGATCGCGACGGCGACAGCGGTCTTCGCCCCGGCCGAGCTAACGGCCATCCCGCGCATCGTCGACCGGCGACACCTCATGGCCGCGAACTCGATCTTCGTGCTGACGATCAACGCCACCTTCGCCATCGGCTTCGGCTTCTTCGGTCCGCTGGTCCTCAACGTCCTGGGGCCGATCGGCGTCTACGTGATCGTGGCGGTCATGTTCGGCGTGGCCGCCTTGGCCATCCTGCCCCTGCCCGCGGTGCGCCCGGATCACGCGGCGGCCTCGGCGGGTGCCGCCGCCGGGCGCGCGCTGCACGAGCTGGTCGACCAGTTGGCCGAGGGGATGGCCTTCGTGCGGCGCCACCGCGCCATCGCCTGGAGCCTCGCCTACCTGGGCATCTCCTCGAGCTTGATCGGGGTGCTGGGCGCCATCGGTCCCGGCTTCGCGGTCGATATCCTGGGCCTCACCTCGCAGAACTTCTTCTTCATCATGGGCCCCGCCGGGCTCGGCGCGGTGGTGGGAATCCTCTTCCTCAACTCGTACGGCAAGGGGATCCCGAAACGGCTGGTCATCGATGTCGGGCTGGTGGCGATGGGCATCACGCTGGTCATGCTGGCGATCATCAAGCCGGTCACGATCGTCTTCGGCGGGGCCGCTGGCCCCATAGAGGACGCGGTGCCGGTCATCGCGCCGCTCATCAGCCTGATCACGGTGGTCGTGGTCATCGCGGTCTTCGCCGGTCTCGAATACGCCTTCGTGGCCATCCCCTCACAGACGGCGCTTCAGGAGGACATCCCCTCCGAGGTCCGCGGCCGGATCTTCGGCATCCTCAACACGCTCCTCTCCGTCGCCTCGTTCCTGCCCGTCATCGCCGCGCCGGCGGCGGCGGACATCCTCAACATTTTCTTCGATGGCGCCGGCATTCCCATCGTCATGGCGTTCCTGGGCGTGTTGACCTTCTGGGCCGGCGTCGCCTCCTGGCGGCGGAACTCACGACAGGGTCTCCACCAGCACGACCGAGGCATGCCGCCGGCCGACACCATCGACGAGATGACGGCGCCGGGCATCCCGGACGTGGCCGATCCCGCGGCACGACCGGAGGCGCCGCACCGTCGCCGCCGCCGCCGCCGATCGACCACGGACGGAGACTAGGATCGTCGGACCGATGCGCGCGTCGCGTGCCGACCTGGTGGTCTGCGGCGAGGTCGTGGTCGCCGCCGAGCTGAGCGGCCTCGAGACGGCGGAGGCGATCGGCATCTCCGCCGGGCGCGTCGTCAACACCGGCACGCGCCGCGACGTGACCGATGCGGCCGCGCCCGCCGCGCGCGTCGTCGACGCAGGTCACGCCGCGGTCATCCCGGGCCTGCACGATTTCCACATGCACCTCGTCGGCCTTGCGCGCACGCGAGGCGGCGTGCGCCTGGATGACGCAACCAATGGCGTGGAGGTCGTCGATCGCCTGCGCGCTGCGGCGGCTGAGCTTGATCAGGGAGCCTGGCTCACCGGTCGGGGCTGGTCGGAGGCTCAGCTTTCCTCGGTCGCCGTCGGCGCGCTCGACGAAGCGGTGGGGGAGCATCCGGCGTTCGTCACGAGCCACGACGGGCATTCCGCGTGGGCATCCAGTGCGGCGCTGCGTCTGGCTGGCGTGCGCGCCGCGACCACCGACCCGCGGGGGGGACGGCTGGAGCGCGATCCGCACGGTGCACCAACCGGGATCCTGCGCGAAACCGCGCTCGATCTGGTGGCGCCGCTGGTCGAGCGGCGCCAGGGCGACGCGCTGCGCGAGCCGCTCGACGCGACCCTGCGCGAGCTGGCCGCCTTCGGGATCACCGGCGCCAGCGAGGCCGGGGACTACACCGATGCGAACGGCATCGGTGGCGATGCGGCGCTCGGTGACTCGTATTCGTCGCTCACCGATCTCGCAGGGCTGGTCGACGGGCGCCTGCGCCTGACGCTCGGCATCCCCGTGGACGCGATCGCGACAGCTGCATCCGGTGGCCTGCGGACCGGCGCGATGCTCGAAGATCGCCGCACCATGCGCTTTGGGTGGGCCAAGGAATATGCCGATGGAGCACTCGGCTCTGGGACGGCGGCGCTTTTTGGGTCGCGCAGCTGTGGCGACGGCGGAACGGGCATCCTGCGGGTCGATCCCGATGAGCTCGACGCGCTGTTTGCCGCAGCCAGGCCGGCCGGTATCGGGCTGGCCGTCCATGCCATCGGCGACCGCGCCGCCGCGACGGTGCTGGACGCCGTCGGCCGCGCTCCGGACCGATCCGCGGGCGTCCCGCACGACCGCATGGAGCACGCGCAGCTGTTGCGCGCCGGCGATCTGCCGCGGTTCGCCGCGCTGCGGGTCACCGCCAGCATCCAACCGATTCACGCCGCCGCCGACCGGGACCTGGTCGAGGCTTGCTGGGACGGTCGCCAGGACGACGCCTACGCCTGGCGCTCGCTGGTCGAGGCCGGCGCGCACCTGGCGGCCGGCTCGGACGCCCCGGTCGAATCGGTCAATCCGTGGCTGGGGATGTTCGCGGCCGTTCACCGCCGCCTGCCCACCGATTCGCGCTCCGACTGGAGGCCGGCCGAAGCCCTGACCGTCGTCGAGGCATTGCGTGCCTACACGATCGGCCCTGCCCGTGCCATCGACGCCGCCGACGAGGGACATCTTCGGCCCGGGGCGCGCGCCGACCTGGCCGTCCTGTCAGCCGACCTGGCGACCGTCCTGGAGGCCGACGATCGGCTGGCGGATGTTCGATCGGTGTTGAGCTTCGTCGACGGCGCGGAGGTACCCATCGGCTGATACCGTGGGCTCGCGTGCAGTATGGCCGTCAAGGGCAGCATGGACCACCGCCGCGGCGGCTGCCGCCCGTGCGACGCCTCCGGGGCTCTGCCCCGTCTTCGACCTCGGCTGGGTGTCGCCTGGGCACCCTGACGTCGGCTTTCCCGCACGTGACAGCCCGCTGGCTCGGGTGGGCGCGACGGTATCATCGGGCCATGTCGAGCATTGCCGGCTACGAGCGCGGCATTCGGATCCCGATGCAGACCGAGGACTGACCGATGGATTGGCTGAGCCTGCTTCTCAAGCTGAGCCACGTTTCTCTGGCAATGGCGATCGTGGCGGGGATGCTCGGAAGTCGGCTTCTCAACCGCCGTGCCCGCCTGAGCGGGGACATCGACGTCGCATGGCGCCTCACGCGCGCGGCCGAACCGTTTGATCAGCTCGCTGAGCGATCCGGTCCTCTCCTCATCTTGTCGGGCTTCCTGACGGCCTGGACCCAGGGCCTACCGTTCGCGGGGCTCGTGACCGGATGGATCCTCCTGTCCATCGCGCTGCTTGTCCTGCTCCTGGTCCTGATCCTCACCGTCTTCCGACCCGCCGGGGCGAGGGTCGAGGCCGCTCTCCGGCAGGCGCGCCAGGAAGGCAGGATCACCCCCGAGCTGCGTGCGGCGTGGCAGGGCGGCATCGGCCAGCGCGTGGCGTCTGTGTACGGCGACCTTGCCGCGCCCGCGATCATCGTGCTCATGATCCTCAAGCCGTTCTGAGGTAGCCGATGGACCTGGGCATCCTCCTCAAGCTCCTGCACGTCGGCGTCGCTTTCGCACTGGTCGCGGGGCTCATCGGCCGCTGGGTGCTCCTGACCCGCGCCTCACGCAGCACTGACGTCGAGGATGCGGCTCAGCTGGCCGAGGCCGCCTCGCCGTTCGAACGCCTGGTCCAGGTGGCCGGCACTGGCGTGCTGCCGCTGGGGATGTTGACCGCCTGGGCACAGGGCTATCCGTGGCTGGGCCTCACGACCGGCTGGATGCTGGCATCGGTGGTCCTGCTCCTCCCCATCAATCTCCTCGTCCCCTTCGTCTTCATCCCACGCGGGAAAATCTTCGAGCAGGAGATGGCCACCGCGAGGAGGCAGGGCGTTGTCACGACGGGCCTGCGCGCCGCCTGGAATGACCGGGCAGTCGCCTTCGCGCGGCGCTTCGAGATCGGCGCGGTGGCGCTCGTCATTGCGCTCATGGTCTTGAAGCCGTTCTGAGGCGGGAGGCTCCCATCCAGTCGAAAATGGCCGGATGCGACAGTTCTGCAGGCCTCCGCTCAATTCACGTCGGTAATCCCAAAGATTGGGCGTTCGCCGCTCAGGCCCTTCAGCTCATGCCGGCCCCGGTCTGCGAAGGTGAATGAGCTGCCGTCAAGGAGGTCATGGACAACTCCGGATATCAGGATCTCGCTCGGCTGCGCGAGCATTAGGATTCTTGCCGCGGCATGGACCGCGATACCGCGAACGTCGCCCGCCGACACCTCGACCTCACCGCTATGGATTGCCTGTCGGACCTCGAGGCCGAGTTCGTTCATCTTCGAGCGCAGCAGGATGGCGGATCGTACCGCGCGTTCTGCGCCATCGAACAAGGCCAGCATTCCATCGCCGGTCCACTTCACCACTCGGCCGCGATGACGGTCGACGGCGGCCTGCGCCTGCTCGTTGTGCTTGGCGAGAAGCTCCTTCCAGGTGCTGTCGCCGACGCGGGTAGCGACCATGGTGGAGTCGACGATGTCAGTGAACAGGATCGTCGCCAGGCTCCGGTTGTCGCGCGCATCAGGGCCGCGCCCGTATGAGCGCATCGCCTCGAAGTCCACTGACACCCAGGGCACGTCACCGACAACCCAGGCGTCATGGCCAGGAGGGATCTCGAACACCTCTCCCGGCCCGATCTCGAGCTCGGCACCGTCCGGCGTCTCCACCCGCAAGCGCCCTGAAAGAGTCACCCCGAGATGGTGATACGTGCACAGCTCCGTGCCAGCGATGGGCTTGATGTCGGTTGACCAGCGCCAGCCCGGCTCATATGTCATCCTGCCGACCACGACATCATCGAGCTCGACCACGTCGATCTGGCCGTGGGGAAAGTGCCGGACATCCACGGCCTCGCTGAATCGCCTTCGCTGCATTCGCATTCGGTGTTATCGCCTCCGCCCAAGCACCAACTCTACCTGACGACGGCGCGCAGGTCAGCCTCGACCAGTTCCTCGACTCGACGTGCTCGGTTCAGCGACGGCTAGGCTGCCTCCAGACGCCGCTGCCTCTCCAACGACGAAGGTGTCCGCAGCAGTCGGCGCGTCCGGCTGGTAGGCCGGCTCGGCCCCAGGTTCGCGAGATGATGGTGCACGTGCGCGGCCACGGCGTTCCACAGCGCGTCCCGCTGCTGCACGTCTGGGTCCAGCCGGCGGGAGGACGCCTCCAGCTCGCGGATATGCCCAGTCCCCCTCAGCGCCGCCGGCGATCACGAGCGCAATATCCACCGCACGGCAAGTACGGGTGGTGGCGGGCGGAAGACGACCATCAGCCCGCGGAGCTCGCTACCGTGCCCTCCGGCCAGTGACCTCAAGCATCAGTGGTATGGAATCGACGATCAGTCCGAGGGCGGCAACCAGATGCGGTCAATCCCGACCGTCTCGTAGCCCATCCTCGCAT
>JACDBS010000070.1 GCA_013694795.1 Chloroflexota bacterium
ACGCAAATCCAGGGCCGATAGATTGGCACAGCGCGTCATGGCACCCACCTCAAGACGCGGGACGCCGATTGATCGGCACTCGGGCGACGCAGCGCGCCGCACGTTGCGATCAGCCGGGTGCAACAGGTGATTGCGAACCAGTGCGGTCACCAGCTCCGTGGTCCGCTCGTCTGGCGCGATCCGTCTCGCCCGGCGACGGGCGCCAGCGCAGCCACAGCTCGGCCGCCGCCGCGTGCATCACGAACGACAGCCAGAAGGCGATGAAAAACCTGACCGGCTGTATCGGCTGCGGGTGCCTGTCCCTCAAAACGTGCCGCCTGCTCAATCGGGAGGATCGCGTAGCCGCGAAGGGGCCGGGCGCTCGTTACCTGATCGGCGACGAGGCCGACGCATGAACGCTGTGCTAACCGCTACGCTCAAGCCCGTGATCGCTCCGCTTGTCTCCGGCAGCCATGTTCGAGTCAGGCTCGCCAAGAACATCCATCCGGACGTCGAGTAAGACACCGTGGCGTCCATGCCTCGATCGTGAATCTGCGGGACGCGTGGGAGGCCGAAGCGCGCAACTGGGTCGCTTGGGCGCGGAAGCCGGGGCACGACAGCTATTGGACCTTCCACCGCGACCGGTTCCTTCAGCTCTTGCCGCCCCCGTCAGGACCGACGCTCGACCTCGGTTGCGGCGAAGGCCGTTTCCCACGCGACCTCAAGGAACGTGGGTATGAGGTCATTGGCGTCGACGCCTCGCCGACCCTGATCGAGCACGCGCAGGAGGCCGATCCGGACGGCGACTATCGGGTGGCCGATGCGGCGAACCTGCCGCTGGCGGACGCGTCGGTCCCGTTGGTGACCGCTCTGCTGTCCCTGCACGACATGGATGACATGGAGGGCGCCGTCGCCGAATCGGCGCGGGTGCTCGTGCCGGGCGGGCGGCTGTGCGCCGCGGTGGTGCATCCGATCAATTCGGCCGGGAAGTTCGTGTCCTCGACGCCGGAGGCGCGATTCATCATTCGCGAGTCGTATTTTGAACAGCGTCGCTTCGCCGATGTCGTCGCGCGCGACGGCCTGCAGATGACATTCACCAGCCGCCATCGGCCGCTGGAGGCGTACTTCGCGGCGCTGGAATCGGCCGGCCTGCTGGTCGAGCGGCTGGCGGAGGTTCCCGACAGCACCGATCCGCCCGGCGACCGGTGGCAGCGCCTCCCGCTCTTCCTCCACTTCCGCGCCGTCAAGCCATGAACGATCAGGAGACCTTCCCGGAGCTCCAGCGGGCTTCCCGAATGCCGGGCGCGTGGACCTCGTGGTCCTCAGCCTCATCCAGTCTGATCTTGACGAGCCGCTGGGTGAGGAGGTCAGCTGAACGCGATGCTTAACGAGAACGCCATCCTTCTCGAGCTCTTCCGCCACAACCTGTGGGCGAGTGGCGTGACGCTCGAGGCCTGCCGTGACCTCAGCAACGAGCAGCTCGCGACCGAGGTGGCGGGCACCTACGGGCGCCTGGATCAGACGCTTGTGCACCTCGCCCGTGCACAGGGCGGGTACCTGCGGACGCTGGCCGATTGGCAGCCCGGAGAGGAGCATCGGCTGGAGATGACCGAGCCGTTCCCGGGCGTGGACCGCATCGCCGCGCACCTGCGTTTCACCGGCGAGCGGCTGATCGAAATCGCGCGAAGCGCCTCGGCGAACCGCGTGCTGGAAGGCTCATGGGGCGACGAGCCGTACCGTCTTCCCGAGTGGGTGGTGCTGCTCCAGGTTGCGCATCACGCGACGGAGCATCGGCAGCAGATCGCGACGATGCTCACGAGCCTGGGAGTCGAGCCACCTGAGCCGGACCTGTGGGCCTACTGGGACTCGATCGAGGGCACCCGCGGCTGACCGTGCTCGGTCAGCCCGCCTCCGGCAGTCGCCAGCCCACACCCTTGGACCAGGTCTCGGCAGCATCGAGGGCGTCGAGAATGAAGGCCGCCTTCGCATCGGTGTAGGCGAGGCGGTCGTCGGGGTAGCTCTGCGAAAGCTCTCGTTTGAGCTCGGCGTAGGCGTCGCGGGCCGCCGGATGGGCGCGCAGATAGTCGCGGAACAACAGGTGGTTTCGCTCCCACTCCGATCCGGACTCGCAGACATGAACGTGGACCTCGCGTGGCCGATCCGCCGGTGGACGGAAGTACCGATGGCCCGGATCGCGTGCCCGCAGCCGCGCCCCGGCGCGCTCGACGGCCGGCACGTACGTCGCCTCGTCCTCGGTGTCGGGGACGCTGACCTGGATGTCGATGATCGGCTTGGCGGCCAGGCCGGGCACCGCGGTGGAGCCGACGTGCTCGATCCGGATCGCCGCAGGGCCGAGGGCCGCAGCCAGCCGCGATCGCCACTCGGCGAAACGCGCGGGTCAGCGCTCGTCGTAGGCAGCGACCTCGATGGCGCCGTCCGACCGCTCCGAGCCAGCGGTGAACTCCATGTCGGGGTACTGCGCACGCAGCGTCTCGGCCTGGAGGCGGGTACGCGTGTCGGCCTCGAGCCGCTCGGGATGGATGCCACGGTGCGCGGCCTCGAGCGCGTAACGGTCGATCAGCGTGATCCGCCTTCCGAAGCTCTCCTGAAGCCGCCGCCAGGCATCCCCGGGATCCCCGAACGCCGCTGGGTCCAGGCCGACGCTCCGGAGCCGGTCCGCCAGGATCGCATCCACCTCGGTCATCGGTCCTGCTTTCGCACCGCGTCGAGGTATGCGGTCATCCGATCGTCGATCTCCTGCGGATACTCGTACCCGAGCGCCGCGGCGACATCGGTGGCGACCCGTCCATACAGCGCCGCCAGCCGGAAGACGGCGGCCCAGATCGCATCGGCGTCCAGCGAGGCGTACGTCTCGGACAGGTCGTGCAGCGTCTCCGCATCCAGATGCTGCTCCAGGCGCCGGCCATGTGAGCCAGGGGCGAAGGTCCAGTCGCGCTGGACGGCGATGCGCCACTCGAGCATGCGGCGCAGGGAGACGAACTTCAGGTCGTGCTCGAGCATGAACGAGCTCGCAAAGAACAGGTCACCGCGGCGCACCGACTTCGGCAGGTAGCTGACGTCCCACCAGAACTCCTCGACCTGGGCCCGGTACTCCGCCTCGCTCGGCGGAGCGAGGACGTAGGCGGTGAACGTCGGCTCTGGCCAGTCGAGGGTGCGGTCATCCTTGTCGAGCAGGATTCGGTAGCCGTGGTCCAGTCCTTCCCGGGGCGCGGGGTGCGCGGCCACCGATTCGAGCAGGGCGTCGGGCCAGATCGTGTAATCGACCTTGACGTGGTCGCGGTACACGACGCCCCGGAACCGGGTCGGCAGCCCGAACAGCTCATCCTCGTCGCTCCAGCCGACCAGCCGCGGGCCGTACGCCTCCTCCTGCCAGGCGAGGTCGCCGGCGAAGCGCTCCGGATCGGTGACGGCCAGGATGACGTCGTAGTCGGAGAACTCGTCCACCGGCCCGTCCGGCCGCGCACGGCTGCTGGTCAGGATCATGGCGCGGACCTCAGGCGTGCGCTCGCCCCACGCGACCAATGCCTCGAGCACGCGATCGCTCATACCGCGTCGATCCACAGCACGCGATAGTCGATTCCCGGCTTCGCGCGGTGCGTCCGCTCGCTGCGCCCGGTGATGGCAAAGTCCCACGAGCGCAGCAAGCCCTCGGTAGGCCGCCCATGCGCCTCCTCGTTGAAGACGCCGATGATGAGACGGTCGCACCAACCCAGCAGCCGCTCGACCAGCTCCCGCCGCCGATGCCGCGGCACGTACTCCAATCCGGTCCGGATGTAAGTGAACCGATGCGGCGGATGCCAGTCCAGCGCGTTCCCCATCCACAACCGCTCCGCCAGCTCCGGC
>JACDBS010000079.1 GCA_013694795.1 Chloroflexota bacterium
GGCTGGGACGGGATCGTGGTCGACGCCCGCACGCCCGACGGGGAGCTCCGCGACCTGCGCATCGGTCTGCTGGGCGCGCACCAGGCACACAACGCGGCGGTGGCGCTGGCCCTGCTCGATGCGATCGCCGAGCGCTGGGGGATCCGCGTCGGCGAGGACGCCATGCGTCGGGGTCTGCGGGACGCGCGCTGGCCCGGAAGACTGGAGCTGCTCGACGGCGCGCGTGCCGGCGCGGGCCGCGTGCTGCTCGATGGCGCGCATAACCCGGCCGGCGCGGAAGCGCTGGCTCGGGCGCTCGCGGACCTGGGCCTGCACCGCCCGACCGTCGTGTTCGGCGCAATGCGGGGCAAGAGAGTCCACGCCATCCTGCGGGCGCTGGCGCCGCTGGAGCCGCGCTTCGTGTTCACCCGCGTTGACGACCCGAACGCCCGCGAGCCCGGCGAGCTTGCCCGGGCCTGGCGGCGCATCTCGGGCCGCGAGGCTCCGACCGCTCCGACGCCCGCGCAAGCGCTGGCCGTGGCCGACGGGGATCCGATCGTGGTGGCTGGATCGCTGTACCTGGTCGGCGAGGTGCGCGGCATCATCACCGGCAGCGCCGAGGAAGCCGCATGACCCCGCAACTGCGCTGGGGCGAGCGCACCTACCTGATGGGCATCATCAACGTGACGCCCGACTCATTCTCGGGCGACGGCCTGGCCGCCGCCGGTCGATCGACCGATGAGATCGTGCGCGCCGCGCTGGCCCAGGGTCGCGGCTTCGTGGAGGCAGGCGCCGAGATCCTGGATGTCGGCGCGGAATCATCCCGACCGCGCCAGGCGTATGGCGACCATCCCGAGGTCGACCCCGAGACGGAGGCCGCACTCGCCATCCCAGTGGTGCGCGCCCTGGCCGCGGAGCTCGGCGAGCGGGCCAACGTCAGCATCGACACCAGCAAGGCCAGCGTGGCCCAGGCTGCGCTCGAGGCCGGAGCTACCATGGTCAATGACGTCTGGGCCGCGCGCCGCGACCCGGGCACCGCCGAGGCCGCGGCCGAGCGGGGCGCCTACCTCGTCCTCATGCACAACCAGGAAGGCAACGATTACCCGGACGGCGTCTTCGACACGGTGGGGGCCATGCTGCGCAAGGCGATTGGAGCGGCGCAGGAGCGCGGCGTGCGTCGTGGACAGTTGATCGTCGACCCAGGTATCGGCTTCGGGAAGGGGACGGAGGCCAACCTCGAGCTTCTGCATCGGCTCAGTGAGCTCAAGCTCGCGCTCGGCGGCCTGCCGCTGCTGGTGGGGACCAGCCGCAAGCGGTTCCTGGGTGAGCTAATGGACGGTGCCGAGCCCAATGACCGGGTCGAGGGCACGGCGGCGACAGTCGCGTTGGCCATCGCGGCAGGAGCGGACATCGTGCGCGTGCACGATGTCACGCACATCAGCCGCACGAGGCGCGTGGCGGACGCCATCATCCGCCGATGAGCGGTTTCCCGGATCGGCTCAGCCTCACGGGCATGCGCTTCGAGGCGCGCCATGGAGTGCTGCCCCAGGAGAAGGTCACGCCGCAGCGGTTCGAGGTCGACCTGGTCCTGCACGCCGACCTGGAACCGGCCGCGCGGACGGACGATCTGGAGACGACCGTCGACTACACCGCCCTCTTCGATCTGGTCGAGGCCATCGTCACCGGCCCAAGCTTCGACCTCATCGAGGCGCTGGCGGGCGCCATCGCGCGTGCGGTGCTGGTCGCCACCGAGCCGAAGCTGGTGGAGGCGGTCGAGGTCCGCGTGCGCAAGCCGGACGCGCCGATGGACGGTGGCTTCGATACGGTCGAGGCAGCCGTCACTCGGCGCCGTCCCGCGGATCCGCGTTCCTAGGGCAGTTCGCCCAGGGTGACCTCCACGTCCCGTTCGGCGTTGTCGCGCAGCACGCTCAGGGTGATCGTATCGCCGGGCTGGTGCGGGATGACGAGCATCGACAGGTCCGTTTCGGCCGTGATCCGCTCTCCGTCGACGGCCACGATCACGTCTCCGGCCTGGAGACCGGCCACGTCGGCCGGGCTGCCCGGGAAGACGGCCTGTTCGCCACCGGTGGTTCCGATCAGCGCGCCGTACTCAATCCCCAGCTCCCGCTCCTCGGCGATCACCGGGGTGACCGCGATGTAGTAGACGCCGATCCAGGGCCGCACCAACTCCTGGCCGTCGAGCGCCTGGCGCATGATCGGCTTGGCGACGTCGATCGGGATCGCGAAGCCGATGCCACGCCCCTCCTCGCTGGTGCTCACCGCCGTGTTGATGCCGATGACCTGGCCGGCACTGTTCACGAGCGGCCCCCCCGAGTTGCCGGGGTTGATGGCCGCATCGGTCTGGATCAGGTTGTTCAGCTGCTCCGCGCTCGTCTGCGCGGCATCCGATGCGACGATCTGCCGGCCAAGGCCGGAGACGACGCCGGTGGTGACCGTGTTCTCGTAGCCGAGCGGGTTGCCGATGGCGATCGCCAGCTGGCCCGGCTCGAGATCGCCCGAGCTCCCGATGGGGGCAACCGGCAGGTCAGTCGCATCGATCTTGACGATGGCGAGGTCGGTGAGGGTGTCGATCCCGTACGTCTCCCCGGGAAACTGGCGCCCGTCATTCAGCACGACGAGGAGCTCTGAAGCGTCCTCGACAACGTGG
>JACDBS010000101.1 GCA_013694795.1 Chloroflexota bacterium
CTTCCCAGGCGGTCGCGCAGGCGCCCGCCGCCGGGCAGCGGTGCGTCCGGAGCAACCGAGCCGTGGCGCGGGAGGCGCGGGTCGTCGGGTCCGCGCGCCGCATATGTCGCCGGCTCCGCCAGGCGGCCGGAGTTGACGCGTGAGCGGAACCAACCCAAGCGCGGCGCCAGGCGCAGGACGAGGTTGCGCCACGCCCGGTGCCATGGGCCGTGAGGCGCCATGAAGCGCATGGTGGCGTCGGTGGCGGCCAGGTTGTCGAGGGCCGCCGGGCGGCGCTCGGCGTCGTAGGTGTCGAGGAGCGCACCTGCCGCCAGCTTCCAGGCAAGGTTCTCGGCGTCGGCGATGCCGGAGTTCAGGCCGCGCGCGCCGAAGGGCGACATGAGGTGGGCCGCATCTCCCGCCAGGAAGACGCGTCCCGCACGGAACGAATCCGCAATTCGTTGAGAAAAGCGATAGCCGGTCACCCAGACCAGCTCATAGGGAACATCCGTACCGATGACGGCGCGGATGCGCCGATCAAGGCCGCCGTTGGCGCGCTCAAGGTCCGCATCGGTCTCTGGAGGAACCTGCCAGTCGATGCGCCACACGCCGTCCGGCTGCGGATGGATGAGCACCTGGCGACCTCGATTCCAGGGCGGGTCGAAGTGGAAGTGCCGCTCGTTGGTGAATGGCAGGTCGGCGCGGATATCGGCAATGAGGAATCGGTCATCAAAGGTGTAGCCGGCGAAGTCCATGCCGATCGCGTGGCGGACGGTCGAATGGGCACCATCGGTGCCGACCAGGTAGCTGGACCGATGCGTCACCGCGCCCGCATCGGTCTCGAAGGTGGCGCTGACGCCGTCGCCATCCTGTGTCAGCGAGGTGAAGCGGTGGCCGCGGTGGATGGGGACATTGAGCTCTCGCAGGCGGGCCTCGAGCAGCTCCTCGACCTCGGATTGGCTGAGGTTGACGAAGGGCGGGAAATGCTCGTCGTGGCTGCGCAGGTGCGTTTCGAACAGCTGGCGGCCGCGGTAGTACGTGCGACCAATGCGCCACTGGATGCCCCTTCGGGCGACGGTTTCCCCGATTCCCAGGCGGGCCCAGATCTCGAGCGTCTCGCGCTGCATGCAGATGGCCCTGGAGCCGATGCGCTCGTGTTGCGTTGCTGATTCGAAGAGCGCGACCTTGACGCCATGCTGTGCCAGCCGGCCGGCCAGGGTGAGGCCGACGGCGCCAGCGCCGATAACGGCGACCTCAATCGGTGAGGGCGTCCCAGACCTCGCGGTCGCGCTCGGCGGTCCAGATGCGTGGATGGTCGATCCCGTCGAGCTCGTCCCAGGTGCGCTGGACGTTGAACGGCATGCAGTGCTCGAAGATGGGGAAGCCGGCATAGCGCGGGGCAAGCGCGGCGTGGACCACCTCGAAGGCCTCCTTCAAGCTGCCCGGGTTGTCCCTGACGGTGCGAATGCCCTCAAGGGTGGTGCGCAGGAAGGCTCGTGTGTCGCTGATGGCCGTTGCCACCTCCTCGTCGCGGACGACGGGGCCGCGGCCGCCGACCAGTTGCGTTGCCTGGAGGGCGGCGACGTTGTCAAGGGTGGTGGTCGACCAATCGGCGACGTGCGCATCGCCCATGTAGGGAGCCGCCTGCGCCTCGACCAGGTCCCCGGCGAAGAGGATCCTTTCCTCGGGGAGCCAGACCACGAGGTCGCCGCTGGTGTGGCCGCGGCCGAGGTATCTCAGCTCAACCGTGCGGTTGCCGAGGTCAACGGTGAGGGTGTCCTCGAAGGTGTCGGTCGGGCGGGTGAGGCCAGGGATGGTTTCCGCGCCGGCGAAGAGGCGCGGCATGCGGCCCTGCTCGCTGGCCCAGTCCTGCTGTCCCCTTTCCTCGATCAGGGCCTTCGTCTTCGCGTGGGCGATGATGCGGCGCGCATTGAAGGCACTGGCGCCGAGGGTCCGGACGGCGTGGTAGTGGGTCAGGACAAGGTCGCCGAACGGTTGATCGCTGACGCGGTCACGGATGACGTCGATCCATTGCTGCGCCATGTACGGCGTGGCGCGGGCCTCGATGGCGAGGATCGCATCGGTCCCGACGATGGCTCCGACGTTTGGGTCACCCTGCGCCGTGTAGGCGAAGACGCCATCGGCCAGTTGCTCGAGCGTGGCCTCTTTCTGGGCGAGGTCCGTTGAGGAGGCGAAAGGCTTCGGCATGTATCGATGATAAGCGCGGAGTGGCCAACAGAGCTCAGCGGGCCGGAAGCTCCACCACCCGCGCGTCGACCATCCCGTCTGCGTGACGGACCTTCTCCAGCACCGATGCGTCGAGTGGGTCGTCGACCGACACGAACATCATGGCCTCACCTCGCTCGGAGAGGCGGGACAGCTCCAGCGAGGAGATGTTGATGCCGGCCGCGGCGAGGATGGTGCCCACAGCGCCGACGATGCCCGGGCGATCGTGATGGCGCGTGACGAGCATGAGGCCTGCAAGCTCGGCGTCGATGGCGAAAGCATCCAGTCCGGCGAGGTGCGGGCGGCCGTGCGCGGTGGAGCCGGCCAGGGTGAGGATCGGTGCACCCTCGGCCGGACCGACGCTGAGCTCCACCAGAGAAGCCCACGGCTCCGAGGAGGCCGTCCGGACCTCCCGCACGGTCAGTCCACGCTCGTGGGCCACGAGGTCCGCATTGACAGCGTTGACTCGTTGATCCGTCACCGCCTCCAGGATGCCGGCGATGGCAGCCGTGCGAATCGGCGCGCACTCCCCCGCCGCGATCTCGCCCGCGTAGGTCAACGAGATGGCATCGAAGGCTCCCGGCGCCAGTTGGCGCGCCAGGATCGCGAGACGCCGGCCAAGCTCGACGTACGGCCGAAGCTTCGGCGCGGTCTCGGCCGCGACCGCCGGAGCGTTCACGGCATACGGCGGCGTCACGCCGGCCAGCGCCATGAGAACCTGCTCGGCCATCTCCAGCCCGACTCGGTCCTGGGCCTCGGCGGTCGAGGCCCCCAGGTGCGGCGTGAGCACCACGTTCGGCGCGGAGCGCAGGGGATTGTCCGTTGCCATGGGCTCGGTTGAGTAGACGTCGACGGCGGCCCCGGCGAGATGGCCGGATACCAGCGCGTCAGCCAGGGCCTGCTCGTCCACGATCCCGCCGCGAGCCACGTTGAGCACGAATGCCCCCGGCTTGGTTGCCTCCAGCTGGGCGCGCCCCAGGATGCTGCGCGTGCGCGCCGCGAGCGGCGTATGGACGGTGATGACGTCAGACCGATGCAGCAGCTCCGCGAGGCCCACCAGCTTTGCGCCTGCATCGGCTGCCTGCTCCTCGGTGAGGTAGGGATCGCTTGCGATGACCCGCATCTCGAAGCCGGCGGCGCGACGGGCCACCGCCTTGCCGATCTTCCCCAGACCGATGACGCCCAGCGTCTTGCCGCGCAGCTCACGCCCGGTGTAGCGGCCCCGCTCCCATTCACCGGCTCGAACGGAGGCATCCGCCTCCGCGACATGGCGCAGCAGCGCCAGCATGAGGGCCATGGTGTGCTCCGCGGCCGCGATGGTGTTGCCGGTGGGAGCGTTGACGATCATCACGCCGGCGCGCGTGGCGGCCTCGACGTTGATCCGGTCGATGCCGACACTCGCGACGCCCACGACGCTCAGGCGAGGCGCTGCGGCCGCCAGCAGCTCGGCATCAACGCGGGTCTGCGAGCGGACGACAAGCGCGTCCCACCCGCCTCCATCACCGAGCGCCTGCAACAGATCGGCGCGCGCGAGCCCAAGCCGCACGTCGGCCTCGTGTGCGCCGGAGAGGAGATCGATCGCCGGCTGCGCCACCGGCTCGACGATGAGGATGCGGGCCATGCCGCCGCAGGATAACCGCAGCCTACGAGGTCAGGGAGCTCGCCAGTGTCTCGTCGATGCCGATGGGCTGGATGGAGCTGTCGTGCCACAGGTCAAAGGCCTCGCCGACGACCGTGCTGAACCTGAGCCCCATGATCACGATGCCGGCGAATCCGGCCTTGCGGGCGTTGACGGCCACACCCTTGGCCAGGGCCCACGCCGTCCGACGCAGGTCCCGCTCCGGTGTCGCGTCCAGATCGGCGAGAAATGCATCAGTGCACTTGATAGCCCCGACGCCCTGGAGGCGCTTGACCCACGCCGGCGAGAACGGCGGCGTGATCTCCAGATAGACCGGAGGGTCTTCCGGACGGAAGGCGAGGCGTTCTGCGACGCCTGCAACCGTGGCAGGATCGATCACCGGGCCGGTGGTCAGGAATTGCGCTCCCACCTCGATGCGGCGGCGAAACATCCAACTGCGGGAACGGGTGCTCATGCCGACCTCGAACTGCGCCGGCGCCACCTGGGACTGGAGCTCGCGCAAATGCTCGACGATCTCGTAGCTGTTGCTCCAGTGCTCGACCTCGGGGAGCATGTCGCCCTGGACGACCAGGAACGAGGTCACCCCGTTGCCGAGCGCGCCACGCACCTCGCTCTCGATGGCCAGGATGTTCCGGTCGCGAGTGGAGCACACGACGGTAGGCCGAACATTGGGGACGTCGTGCGTGATGCGTGCAGCGAAAGCGTAGGGCGAGACGCGCACCTGCTTGAACGGATTGTCGGTGATGAGCACGTCATGCCATCGGCCCTTCAGCTCGAGCTGGAGCATCCCGGGCAGGCGAGGAGGGTTGATCTCCACCATCTCCACCCAGTCGCGCCCGCCCGCAAGCATGGTCAGCGGACCGACGCGTGCCGTTCGCTACGGGCGGCCGCGACCATGTCGCCCAGCTGCCGCTCGATCTCATCCCAACCCCGCGTCTTGAGGCCGCAGTCGGGGTTGACCCACAGATCGCGCTCATCCATGAATTCGCGGAAATGCTCGAGGCGCTCGGTCATCACCTTGTCGCCCGGCGTGTGGGGCGAGTGCACGTCGAAGACACCGGGACCGATCTGGAGATGGCCATCGTCGAACAGCTCGTAGAACTGTCGGATATAGCTGTCGTCCTTCGAGCGGGAGAACTCGATGGAGGCGACGTCCACCCCGGCGTCGGACCAGAGCGGCACGATATCCCCGAAGTCGCCATAGCACATGTGCGTGTGCATCTGGACATGTGCCGGCTGGTTGAAGACATGGTTCAGGGCGGCCCGGACACCGCGGGCGTAGACCTCGCGAAGCCGATCCGCCTCGTCCGTCGGCAGCGGCCAGCGCTCCCGCACCGCCGGCTCATCCACCTGGATGACGCGGGCGCCGGCCTCAACGAGATGGCGGATCTCGTCGCCGATCGGCTGCGCAACGGCCCAGAAGAGCCTGTCGTCGGGCACTCCGGGAGGGCGGAAGCTCCAGTTCACGATCGTGACCGGCCCGGTGAGCATGCCCTTCACCGGCTTGTCGGTGGCGGCTTGCGCCAGCTGCCACTCCGTGACCGTCATCGGTTCCGAGATGGAGGGTGGGGCGGCCAGGATCGGCGCACGCACGCATCGGCTTCCATAGCTGTTCACCCAGCCATTGCGGGTGGTGTGGAAGCCGTCCATCTTCTCCGCGAAGTACTCGACCATGTCGGTCCGCTCGAACTCGCCGTGGACCAGGACGTCGAGCCCCATGCGCTCCTGCCAACCGATGGAGTCGGTGATGAGCTTCGCCATCGACGCGTCGTAGGCGGCGCGGTCGATCTCGCCGCGGTCGAGCTTCGTTCGCAGCTGCCGGACGTCGGCCGTCTGTGGCAATGACCCCGCCGTCCATGACCGCCACCACGTGCGCTGGCTGAGATTCCCACGCCGGAGTGCGCAGC
>JACDBS010000106.1 GCA_013694795.1 Chloroflexota bacterium
GAGCGCGACGTCCGCGGCGACGGATGGCGCGCACGCCGGCTCCTGGTGCGCGACGACGGACTCGGCTTCTCGCTGTCCGAGACAACGGTCGAGGCCGACGCCGAGATGCGGCTCTGGTACAAGCACCACCAGGAGGCCTGCTTCTGCATCGAGGGCGAGGCGGAGATCACCGAGCGCGATACGGGGATGATGCATCGCATCGGTCCGGGATCGGTCTATTCGCCGGAACATGATCGGCACGAGATCCGCGTCATTTCGGCGCTGCGCCTGGTCTGCGTCTTCAATCCGGCGCTCACCGGCCAAGAGAGGCACGACGCCGATGGGAGTTACCTTCCAGCCGGCGACTGAATCACTCGCCGATGTGGATCGGCGTGCAGAAGTTCTCACCGGCGTTTCCGGTGCAGATCCGGTAGTCGCCGGCTTCGGCAGTTTCAGGAATCGGGACCCTGTCAGGTCCCGGCCCTCCCACGCCGATGTCGTCCACGGCGATCGGCTCGGCGCCGACGGGATGCCAGGACCGCTGCCAGCCTGCGCCGGGGCCATCCGATAACAGATCGTAGCGATGCGCCCACGAATCACCGACGCGCTGCTCGAGCACGAACAGGACACCACGATTGCTTCCGGCGGGAAACGTCAACCCGACGACGCCGCCGGGCGAGACGGCTACCGGATCCGCCACCATCAATTCGGGTTGCATCTGTGCCTCCGGATCAGCCGGACCAGCGATGGGGGCGCCCTCGGGCATCACGGAGCATCCAGACCCGATCACGAGCAGCACCGACAACGCGAATCGCTTCACGAGAAGGAGACGCCGATGCCGGCGGGCAGGTTCCCAGTTCAATCGCCCTCGACAATTCGCAGATGGAGCTCCTCGAGCTGCTCCGGCGCGATCGGCGAGGGGGCGTCCATCATCAGGTCGGTACCGGATTGTGTCTTCGGGAATGCCATCACCTCGCGGATGTTGTCGACCTCGGCGAAGAGGGCGGCCCACCGATCGAGGCCGATGGCGATCCCGCCGTGCGGCGGCGCCCCGTACTCCAGCGCGTCGAGTAGCGCGCCGAACTGGTCGCGCATGCCCTCGAGGCTGTGGCCCATGAGCGCGAACGCCTGCTCGAGCAGCGGTCGCTGGTGGATCCGGACCGATCCGCCGCCACACTCCCAGCCGTTGAGCGCCAGGTCGTACTGCTGGGCACGCACCTTCCCCGGGTCCGACTCCATGAGCGGGACGTCCTCGGGGACCGGTGCGCTGAACGGGTTGTGGGTCGCGTCCCAGCGCTGCCCCTCAGCCTCCCAGGTGAACATCGGGAAGCGATGGACCCAGACGTATGCCAGCACGCCAGGTCGCCGCAGGCCCAACGCATCGCCCATCGCCAGCCGGAGGTGGCCGAGGGCCTCGGCACCGGCGATCGAGTCGGCGTCGGCCACGATCAGGACAAGGTCGCCTGCCGACGCCCCAGTGGCGACGAGCAGATCGGCCTCCCGACCCTCGAGGAACTTCGCGGCCGGCCCATGGAACGAGCCATCGGCCGTCACCGACAGCTGGACGAGGCCCTTCGCGCCGTGGCGCCTGGCCAGGTCGGTCAGCTCGTCGAGCTGCTTTCGCGAGTAATCGGCGCAGCCGGGCGCACAGATGCCTCGGACGGCGCCGCCCGCCGCGATCGGCTCAGTAAAGACCCGGAAGTCGACCGCGCGGACCACATCGGTCAGATCGACCAGCTCGAGTCCGAAGCGGATGTCGGGCTTGTCGGATCCGTATCGGTCCATCGCTTCCGCATAGGTCAGGCGCGGGAAGGGCTCATGCAGGATTGGACGGTTCGGAAGCACCTCCCGTGAAACGCGGGTGACCATGCCCTCGACCGAGGCCATCACGTCGTCCTCGCCCACGAAGCTCATCTCGAGGTCGACCTGGGTGAACTCGGGACCTCGGTCCTTGCGAGTGTCCTCGTCGCGCATGCAATGCGCCAGCTGGTAGTAGCGGTCGTAGCCGGCCACCATCAGGATCTGCTTGAGCTGCTGAGGCGACTGCGGCAGGGCATAGAAGTGTCCGGGCTGGACGCGCGACGGAACCACGAAGTCGCGGGCGCCTTCCGGGGTGCTGCGGATCAGTAGCGGCGTCTCGATCTCGACGAAGCCGTCGTCCTCGAGCGCCTGCCGGATTGCCGATGCCAGTCGGGCGCGGAGGAGCATCCGCTGCTGCATCAGCGGGCGGCGGAGGTCCAGGTACCGATGCTTCAGGCGCAGCGCCTCGTCCAGCCCGGCCTGCTCCTCGTTGATGTAGAAGGGCGGCACCTTCGACGGGTTGAGCACGCTGAACCGATCCACCGCGACCTCGATCCCACCGGTGGGAAGCTCCTTGTTGCTGGTCCCCTCCGGACGGGCTCGGACCACTCCTTCGACCTGCACCACCCACTCGTTCCGTGCCGGCTCGGCGGCGGCGTGCGCATCGGCCGCATCCTCGGCGTTCGTGATGACCTGCGTGATGCCGTGGCGATCGCGGAGGTCGAAGAAGGCGAGATGGCCGTGGTCGCGACGCCGGTGCACCCACCCGGCCAGCGTCACGCGCTCCCCGTCGTGGGATGCACGGAGCTCGCCGCAGGTGTGCGTCCGGAAGGCGGTGCTCATGGGAGAGCCGATCCTTCGCTGACCCGGGCCGCGACATCCTCGACGGCGACCGAGTCCTGCTCGCCGCTGTGGAGATTCTTGAGGCCCACGAGTCCGGTCCTCAGTTCCTCCCCCACGATCACCGCCCACCCGGCGCCGACCTTGGCTGCCGCCTCGAGTTGCTTGCCGAGCTTGCGGCTGCTGCCGTCCGGCCGCACGGCGATGCCGGCGTCGCGCAGCTGCCCCGCCACGCGAAGCCGATCTGCGTGGTCATCGGCGAAGCCCACCACGGCCACCAGGTCTGACGCCTGCGGCAACGAGACGCCCTGCTCCTGCATGGCGATGACGACGCGATCCAGCCCGATGCCGAAGCCGATCCCCGGGGTCGCGCGCCCGCCGAGAAGCTCGACCAGGCCGTCGTAGCGGCCGCCGCCGCCGAGCGCCTGCTGCTGACCCTCGCGTCCGGCTATCACGAACTCGAATGCCGTGCGCGTGTAGTAGTCGAGCCCACGGACGAGCCGGTGATCGACGATGTGGCGCACGCCCAGCGTATCGAGCAGATCGAGCACTTGCCGAAAATGCGCGCGGCACTCATCGCACAGGTGGTCGGCGCTCTTCGGCGCGCCCTCCGTGAGATCGGCGGCCAGCATCTTGTCGTCCAGCACCCGCAGCGGGTTGACCTGGAGCCTGCGCCGGGAATCATCGGTCAAGCGCTCGATGTGGACGCTGAAATAGTCGACAAGGGCCTGCCGATAGGCCGGCCGGCAGACCGCGTCGCCGATGGAGTTCAGGTGGACGACCACATCGGTCAAGCCGACCTCCGTGTAGAACCGATGCGCGAGCTCGATGACTTCGGCGTCCACGGCTGGTCCGGGATCACCGACGACCTCCACGTCCCATTGGCTGAACTGGCGGAAGCGGCCGGCCTGCGGGCGGTCGTAGCGGAACATGGGACCGATGAGGCTCAGGCGCAGCGGGCCGGGCCGCACGTGCATGCCGTGCTCGATGAAGGCGCGCACGATCCCGGCGGTCGGCTCGGGGCGGAGCGCCCATTCCGCTCGCTCCTCGTCGCTGCCGGTCGCGCCGGAGACGCGGAACATCTCCTTCTCGACCGCGGCGCTGCTCTCGCCCAGGCCGCGCGCGAAGAGCTCGACTCGCTCGAAGAGCGGCGTCTCGATGCGCTCGAAGGCGTAGCGGCGCGAGAGGTCACGCGCGACGGCCTCGACGCGGTTCCAGGCCGCCGCTTCCTCGGGAAGCAGGTCACGGGTACCGCGTGGGGCGCTGATCGTCTTCGCCATAGTCGGAGTCTACCGGCCTGCGGCGCGGACGTGGCATGGCGGGCGGGGGTGCGCCGTCGGGCCGCTTTCCTATCGGATTCTCATGGGGAGATTACTATCACGGAGTGGCGCGGCCCAACCGCGTCAGATTCTCACCCGAGGAGAATTCGACAGGATGCGGGGTGGGAGTGACGCTCGGGGCCGCGGTCCGCAGCGCGAGCTATCCGATATAGCTTTCCGGGGGTGAGGATCTGAGAGGACTCGGCCTCACTCCTCGGCTGAGCCAGCTCGCATGCGACGGCGCGTGGACACCTCGACCGGGCGCTCGCGACTCTCGGCGGCCGGGTGCTCGACGAGGGCAACGACGCGGCTGGCCATGAAGCGGCCAGTGCGCACGGGAGTGCCGCTGCGCGTCACCTCGCTCACCTCGATCACGCCACGGGCGCTGGTGACCTCGATGCGGCGGCCTGCGCGCGTGGCCACGATCTCGAAGGTCTGCGTTCCTCCCTGGCCGGTGTCCACAACGGCTTCGACGCGATCACCCTTCATGCGCGGAGTGTACGCCCGACCGGTAGCCGCCTTCGATCCGCGACAGGTTGCGCTCAACGCACCTATCTACGAGGCAGGGCTCATTCGCGGCCACGAGTTGCATCCGCACGCAACATCTGGCCGGTATTGGCCTCCGAGACCGCCGATGTTGGTTGTTGGGTGCGCTCAGCGAAACGCGGCAACCGCCCGAGGCAGGCGCCTAGGACTTAGCGCGCCTCCCGGGCCACCGAGGTGATGTCCCGAAGCCGCTCGATCTTCGACAGCACCTGCGCCAATTGTTGGAGCGAGGTCACCTTGAAGGTGGCGGTGATCGTGGCCGTGCCATCGGCATGGGTGGTCACCGACGCGGCCACGATGTTGACCTTGTACTCCGCGACGACGTTCGTGACCTCGTTGAGCAGCCCCGGCCGATCGAGAGCGGAGATGCGCACCGTGATCGGGTAGGTGTTCTGGGCAGCGAGCTCCCACTGCACGTCAATGAGCCGCTCGATGTCCCGCTCTGAGAGGACCGATGGGCACGAGGCACGATGCACCGTCACGCCCTTGCCGCGCGTCACATAGCCGGTGATGTCGTCGCCGGGGATCGGCGAGCAGCATTTGGCGAACCGCACCAGCAGGTCACCCACGCCCTTGACCTTCACGCCGGTGGTGGACGGCGCCGCCGGCGGCGCTTCCTCGGGCAGGGTGATCTCGACGTCGTCGTGGATCTCGAGTTTGCTGACGACCGAGGCGGACGACACGGCCCCATAGCCGATGGCCGCGTAGAAGTCGTCGAGCTCTTTGAAGCGGTACTTTCCCGCGATCTCGTTCAGCTTGGCGGCATCGACCGATGCCAGCGTCTCGTGCGCCAGGCGCCGCAGCTCACGATCGAGCAGCTCCTTTCCCTGCGTGATGTTCTCGTCGCGCTGCTGGTGCTTGAACCAGGCCCGGATCTTCTCCCGCGCGTGCGAGGTCTGGACGATATTGAGCCAGTCCCGGGACGGCCCGTGCGCCGCCTTCGTTGTCACGATCTCGACGATGTCGCCATTGCGCAGCCGGTAGTCCAGCGGCACCAACCGGTTGTTGACCTTGGCGCCGATGGTGCGGTGGCCGACATCGGTGTGGATGCGGTAGGCGAAGTCCAGCGGCGTCGCGTCTCGCGGCAGGTCCTTGACGTCGCCCTTCGGCGTGAACACGAAGACCTGGTCCTGGAACAGGTCAAGCTTCAATCCCTCGACGAACTCGGTCGGATCGGTGACCTCGCGCTGCCAGTCCATGAGCTGGCGCACCCATGCCAGCTTCTCGTCGTAGCGCCGATCGCCGCGGCTGCCCTCCTTGTAGCGCCAGTGAGCGGCGATTCCCGCCTCCGACACCTCGTGCATCTGGTAGGTACGGATCTGCACCTCGAGCGGCTTTGCCTCGGGACCGATGACGGCCGTGTGGAGCGACTGGTACATGTTCGCCTTGGGCATGGCGACGTAGTCGTCGAACTGCCCCGGCACGGGGCGCCACAACGAGTGGACGACGCCGAGTGCCGCATAGCAGTCCTTGACGTCGTCCACCAGGACGCGGATGGCATTGAGGTCGTAGATCTCGGTGAAATCGGCCCCCTTGCGCTCCATCTTTCGGGAGATCGAGTAGAGGTGCTTGGGCCGCCCGCTGATCTCGGACTTGATCTCGACCTTGGCGAGCTCCTTGCGCAGGATGCCGATGCTCTTGTTGACGAAGCTCTCGCGTGCCCGACGGCCATCCGTGAGCACGGCGACCAGTTGCCGATACTTCTCCGGCTCCAGGTACTTGAAGGCGAGATCCTCGAGCTCCCACTTGATCTGCCACATGCCAAGCCGATGCGCCAACGGGGCGTAGATCTCCATCGTCTGGCGCGCGATGCGCGCCTGCTTGTCCGGCGCCAGGTGCTGGAGGGTCTGCATGTTGTGCAGACGATCGGCGAGCTTGATGATCACCACCCGCACGTCCTCGGCCATGGCCATGAACATCTTCCGGATGTTCTCTGCCTGCTGCTCCTCCATCGTCCGGGCGCTGCCGAACCTGCTGAGCTTCGTCACGCCGTCCACCAGTCGTGCCACCTCGCGTCCGAAACGCTTCTCGAGGTCGGCAATCGTGATGTCGGTGTCCTCGGGGACGTCGTGGAGCAGTGCGGCAGCCAGCGTCTCCGCGTCCATCTGGAGCGTCGCGAGGTAGTGGGTCACAGCCACCGGGTGCGTGACGTACGGCTCACCCGAGCTGCGCAGTTGTCCCTCGTGTGCCGCGACCGCGGCCTCGTGGGCACGGCGCACCAACGCCTCGTTGAAGCTCGTTCGGTGGCGCTGCGCTTCGGCCACGATCTCGTCGATCGTGTGGACAGCCTCGCCCGCCGACTCGCCGCCGCGCGTGATCCGCTGCACGACGGCCGCAGGGGAGAAGCGAGCCAGCTGCGCCATGGGACGGTGATGCTAGCACGCGCCATGCTCAGGTCCTCACACCGGGGCGAGGTGCGCCGAGCCTCACACTTCCCGCATAACCGGCGCGCAGCGGCACTTGCTCCCGCGCGGGGCGTGCGTCTTGAACAATTCACGTCCGGTGGCACATTGCATGGCCGATCCGCGGGTCAGGAGAGGATTTCACGCTCGACGAGCGGTCGGTGAGGGCTCACCTGGCGATCAATGATCGCCTGGCGGCACATTGTGCAAGTCGCAGGTCAGCGTACGAGCGCCAGGCCCTCGATCACGCGCACCGTCGCCAGGGCGCGTAACGTGGCCGGCGCCAGCTTCAGCTTCGAGGACCTATTCCCGCCGCCGAGCACGATCCACGGTTGCTCCATCACCCGCGCGTCGACCAGCACGAGCATGCCATCCGGAAGACCGAACGGCGTGACGCCGCCAATCTCCATGCCGGTCAATGCCCGGACCGGCTGCGCCGCGGCGAACGAGGCCTTGCGGACACCCATCTCACGCCGCACCGCGCGGTTCACGTCGAGCGAGGTCGTGGCCAGCACGATGCATGCGACGTGGGTCGGCTCCGCGCCCCGGGAGGCAACCACGATGGTGTTGGCGCTCCGCTCGAGCGGCACGCCATAGGCCTCCACGAAAGAGGCGGTGTCCGCCAGCGCGGGATCACACGCCATGGCCTCGAACGAGACGCCAAGCTCCTCCAGGCGTGCGCGGACGGCGGGATGAAGCAGGTCGGGTGAGCTCATCGACATCCGCGCACCGTCAGCTCCGCTGCGCGGTTGCCACGAAAGGTTCGAGGATCGCCGGCCACTGGGTCCAGGTCCGCGCTGCTCACGCGACCTCGGGAGCCTCGCCGCTGTCGCCACCACGCAGCTTGAGGCGCACGCGCTGGGCAAGGGCGTAGGCCGGGATGGCCAGGCGCAGTACCGTGTCCATGGGCGCGCGCAGCGGGAGGTCGCGTGCGCCCACGTACTCGATCTCCGATCCGCCGAAGCCTTCCTTGAACTGGCGGATGCCGCCCGTCGCCAGTCCCCACATGTCATAGATACCGAAGCCCTCGCTCGCGAAATCGCTGATGGCGGACCATTTGAGCAGGTAGTTGGCGCGCATCTCAGCGCCCGCATCGGTCATGCCGCCGTAGGACTCGACCGCCCGATCGCCGCACGTGAAGTGGAAGAGCACCGCAACCCGCTCGCCGTCGCGGACCGCGAAGCTGAGGCGCACGCGCCCAGTGGGCGCGAAGAGATCCCACACGCGCTCGTAGTAGAAGCCCTGCCGAGCCACGAACCCGGCGCGGTGCGCGGTGAACCCGTAGATGCGGTTGAAGTCCGCCAACGCCAGACCGATGACCTCCGGCGGGGTGGTTCCGTGGAAGCGCTCGATCGTCACCCCGGCGCGCTCGGCCTTGTTCACGTACTGGCGGTGCTTGCGCTTCAAGTTCGCTCGCAATGCCTCCTCTCCGGGAGAAAGATCAATGACGCGCGTCGTCGGTGGCTGGATCTTCGGCGCGGCAC
>JACDBS010000120.1 GCA_013694795.1 Chloroflexota bacterium
CTTCAATCACGAGTCAGAGCGCAGGGGCGAGACGTTCGTAACGCGCAAGATCACGCGCGGGCTTGCGTCGATCCATCTCGGGCTGCAGGACAAGCTCTACCTCGGCAACCTGGACGCCCAGCGCGACTGGGGTTACGCGCCCGACTTCACCGACGCGATGTGGCGGATTGTGCAGTGCGATACCCCTGGGGACTTCGTGATCGCGACGGGCGAAATGCACTCGGTGCGGGACTTCCTCGACGAGGCCGGGGCGCACCTGGGCCTGGACTGGGAGGAGGTGGTCGAGATCGATCCGAAGTACTACCGGCCGGCCGAGGTCGACGCGCTCTGTGGCGACGCCTCGAAGGCAAAGGAGGAATTCGGCTGGGAGCCGCAGATCAGGTTCCCGCAGCTCGTAAAGCTCATGATCGACTCCGATGTGAAGGCGCTCGAGGACCGGCTCGCAGGCCGCGGGCTCCGGACTGGCGAGCGTGGCTGATCAGTGCTCCCCAAGCAAATCTCCTGGGGCCGAGTCGAGCTCGACCCCTAACGGTCGTGCGAGGCGCGTCATTGCTTCGCCCTGCCGTCCTCTCCAAGTGACCCACCGCATAGGCCGGCGACGACGCGGCGCCTGGACGTTCCCTGTTGCGACCGGCCATCATTTGCCACCGGCCCCCGTAGCTCAGCGGATCAGAGCGAGGGACTTCTAATCCCTAGGTCGCAGGTTCGAATCCTGCCGGGGGCGCTGGGAACGGGGCGATACTCGAAGCCCGATCGTCTTGAAGAGAGGTATGCAGGTTACGATCGGGTGAGTGCCCGATCGCCTCTACTTCACGGAGTCCGACGAGGCCAACGCGCTGATCGCCTCGGATCCTATGGCCCTGCTGGTGGGATTCGAGCTCGACCAGCGGGTCACGGTGATGAAGGCATTCCAAGGGCCACTCGCGTTGAAGGAGCGCCTCGGCGCGATCGACGCAGCGACGCTGGCCTCTGCCGATCTCGAGCCGGTGTTCTTCACCAAGCCGGTGATTCACCGGTACCCGCGATCGATGGCCGAGCGAGTCCACGAGCTGGCCGTCCACGTGCGGGACCGCTACGCCGGGGATGCCGCGCGTGTGTGGACGGAGGCGAGGGACTCGGACGGCCTTCGCGCAAAACATCGCCGCCCTCCCGGGCCTCGGCGACATGAAGATCAAGTCGCTCGGAGCGGTCCTCTTCAAGCGCTTTGGCGTGCAAGCCGCCCGCGAGCTCGTGCCCTGGCATCCGACGCTCGGCGACGTGGACTCCCCGCGGGCGCTCGAGGACTACCAGGCGGCAAAGCGCGTCCACAAGGCCGAGTGGGCCAAGGTCCGAGCCGGCTCCTGACCCGCCCGCGCTCAGCTGTCGATCGGCCGCTCGGCCTCGTCGACTGAAACGGCTGCCTCGGTCAGATGGAGACGGTCGATCACGGCCGCTGGTGGGAACTCCGAGGGCGGAGTACCGTATTGGCAGATGAGCGATTCGCTTCAGCTGACCATCGTCTACGAAGACGGCGACGATGGCTGGATCATCTCCTCGATTCCCGAGGTGCCGGGAACGATGAGCCAGGGGCGCACGCGTGAAGAGGCGCGCGCGAACGTGATCGATGCCTTGCAGCTGATGCTCAGTCCGGAGCCCGGGCAAGACGGTGGTCAGCCCGCCGATCGCGAGTCGCTCACCCTGACGATCGCCGGATGAAGCGCCGGGATCTCGAGCGTCACCTCCGCGACCACGGCTGCCGTCAGATCGATGAAGGCGCGAACCACGCGCGGTGGGCCGCTCCAGCTGGCAAGCGGCGAAGTACCGTTCCGCGTCACCGTGAGGTCGATTATCGCCTTGCCCGGTCGATCTGTAAGCAGCTCGGCATCCCGCCGCCCGAGGGTTCGCGATGAGGCGGAATGGCTTTGGCGACCCGGTCGACGACGTGTCCCGAACCGTGTCCCCGCCACTGCAAATCCGGACCCGGCCAGTTAAGACCGGACCCGCTTGGTTGGGACATATAGCGCAAAACCCCTGCAAAAGCTCCAACTTCTAAATCCCTAGGTCGCAGGTTCGAATCCTGCCGGGGGCGCCTAGAAAGGACCTGTAAATACCGTAGTAGTGGGCATCTCAAGGTTCGACCCCTGCAGAAC
>JACDBS010000133.1 GCA_013694795.1 Chloroflexota bacterium
TGCCTTGTGGCTTCGGTGACCATTCGGAGTGCCGGACGTGACGAGAGGCCCCAACCGGGGCCTCTTTCGTGCTCAAAGTATGGCGTGCCCGAGAGGACTCGAACCTCCGACCTTTAGGTCCGCAACCAAACGCTCTATCCACTGAGCTACGGGCACCCGAGATCACTGTGCGGAACGGTGGCGGAGAGGGAGGGATTCGAACCCTCGGAAGAGGTTTACCCCCTTCAACGGTTTAGCAAACCGCCGCACTAGGCCACTATGCGACCTCTCCACGATCGCGGCCGATGATAGCATGGGGCCTCGCCCGGACGAACCCGCTGTCCTTGGCCGACCATACCCTCCAGCCAGTCCGCGAAGTGTGTCCAAGATGTCTGCAACCCGCCTTCCGATCATCGGTCATCCTCTCCCCCAGACGGTGCTCGAAGGTGTCCTGCGAACGGCGCTGGCCGATGCCGGCAGCCTCATCGAGATCGAGCGCTGGGAACGGCGGCCGCACCAGTTGGCGGAGGCCGTCGCGGAGATTCGCGCCGGCGACGACTTCGCGGGAGCGCTGATCGCCTCGCCGCACAAGGAGAAGGCTCCCCCGCTGTCGGACGCGTTGTCGGATGACGCCCGCGTGAGCGGCGCGGTGAACGTCTTCGCCCGGGTCGACGGACGCCTGCGCGGCTACAACTCGGACATGGACGGTGTGCGCGCCGGCCTCGCCTCGATCCTGCCGCGCGTCAAGGGCAAGTGGCCGCGCAATGCCGTGGTGCTCGGCGCCGGCGGCGGGGCGCGCGCCGTGGTGGCGGTGCTCATCGGCTCCGGCTTCAAGCACGTGGTGGTGCTCAATCGCCACCTGCATCGGGCCGAGGCCCTCGTCACCCATTTCAGCCGCGCCGCGCGGCACATGGAGCTTCGCGCGCGACCGTGGCACGACGCGATCATCGAGGCCGAGCTGAGCCGAGCGGAGCTGCTGGTCAATGCCAGCGGCATCGGTGACACCGGAGGCGAGTCGCCCATTCCGGCCAACCTGCTGCCGCCCGACCGATTCGTGCTCGATCTCGTCCTGAACCGTGCCTCGACCCCGCTGATGGAGGAAGCGAGGTCGCAGGGCGGGTCGGCGGCGAACGGGCAGGCCGCATTCCTGGCGTCGACCTCTGTAACCGTGCGGCTGCTGTCGGGGTCGACCCCCGCCGACGAGACGCTGCGGACGGCCCTGGCGGCGGAGCTGGGCGTTCCCGCTGACGCGCTGGCCGTCGTCGGCGACTGAGTGATGCGCCAGGGCTTCCGGTTCGTTCCGAGGATGACCAGAGCATGAGCGATGACCGCCAGGCCGATGCTCGACTGGCCGAACGGATCCGGTCGGGCGACACCACCGCACTCGGCGAGCTCTACGACCGCCATTCAGCGGCCGCGCTTGCCACGGCGTTGCGCGTCGTCGGCGACCGGGAGGAAGCGGAGGATGTGGTGCACGACGCGTTCGTTGCGGTGTGGCGCAAGATCGACCGATTCGACGCGGATCGTGGATCGCTGCGTCCATGGCTGATGACGGTGGTCCGCAACCGGGCCATCGACCGCGTGCGCGCGCGCCGCTTCAACGTGGACGTCGACGACGCCGATGAGCGGTCGCTCCTCCGCACCGGTCCGAACCCGACCTGGGACGATGCCGTACGGCGGGCGTCAGCCCGCGAGGTGCGTGCCGCCCTGGCCCAACTGCCCGACGAGCAGCGTCGCGCCATAGAGCTTGCCTACTTCGAGGGCTACACCTATCGCGAGGTGGCCGATCTGACCGGCGTCCCGGCAGGGACCGCCAATGGTCGCCTGCGCCTGGCTCTTGCCAAGCTGCGCGAAGCGCTGATCGGCACCACGGCCGCTCCCCTTTCGTTCGCCGATCGAAGCCTCTCCGAGGAGGTACACCGATGAACGAGCAACGCACGCTCGACTGCTCGACCGCCGATGAGCTGGCTGCGGCCTACGCATTCGGCGCGCTGGACTCCGACGATGACCGCGCCATGAGCGCGCACCTGGCGACCTGCGACCAGCCTCATGCCGAGGCGCGCGAGATGATCGGTGCCGCAGCCGTGCTTCCCGCCATGCTGGAGCCGGTTGCGCCGTCGGCGGCCCTTCGCGATCGCCTGATGGCCACCGTCGCCGCGACCCCGCAGGAGCATCGGCCCGCCGCGACGGCGACGCTGGTTCGGCAGCCGGTGCCTGTGGCCGAGCCACAGCGAGCCTGGTGGCAGTTCGGCCCGCTCCCGGCCGCCCTGGCCGCGATGGGGCTCGCCGCGGCCGTCGGGTTCGGCGCCTGGGGCGCATCGGCCAATAATCAGGTTGCCGAACGCGATGCCGCCCTGCGCGCCATTGCATCCGCCGATTCCATTCACGCCGCCTCTGGAGCGGTGGGCTCGGGCTGGGTGATCGAGAGCGGCGACGTGGCCATGTTCATGGC
>JACDBS010000148.1 GCA_013694795.1 Chloroflexota bacterium
ACGCCGCCTTGAGCGCATCGACGCCGATGGTGAGGTCGATCACCCGCGTCGTCGGCGGCTGCACCTTGGGCGCCGCGCGCCAGGGAGACTGGAGCAGCGCCTGCCCATATGGTGTCCCGGACTGCGCCTCGGGATCGACGCGCACGGTACCAACCCTGTCTGACGCGCCGAACGCACGCAGCGCCCGCCCGAGAGCCGCTCGCACGCCCGGCTCGTCCATGTTGCCGATGGGGCCGCGTGGCGCATAGGCAAGGTGCCAGCCCACCACCGGCATGCGGCGGAGGAGCAGTTGCGCACCCGCCACGGGCGCGTCCTGCGACGGGCCAATGGCCAGGCGCACCGGCCGCCAGCCGCCCATTGCCCGTACCTCGCCCCATTCCCACAGCTGCGGGAATGCGTGGTAAGGGGCGGACTCGACGAACGCGTTCCAGGCCGCCGGATCGGTGATGCGCCAGGCGCTGAGGTGGTTGCCGGTCACGTCGTCCGCCATCCCGCGGCGGCCAGCGCCTGGCGTGCCACGACGCGGTCGTCCCACGGTCGCTTCTCCCTGCCGTAGAAGATGCTCGCCTCGTGCCCCTTGCCGGCCAGGAGAACGACATCGCCCTCGCGGGCAAGGCCGATGGCGTGGTTGATCGCCTCGCGCCGATCGTCGATCACCGCGAGCGAGGCATCCGTCGCGCCGGCGGCGCGCGCACCGCCGGCGATGGCCTCGTTGATGACGCGCGAGTCCTCGAGGCGGGGGTCCTCATCGGTCACGATCACGAGATCGGCCAGCTCGGCCGCTGCGCGGCCCATGGCGGGGCGCTTGGTCGAGTCACGCTCGCCCGCGGAGCCGAAGACGGCGATCAGCCGCCCGCGCGTGACGGGGCGCAGCGTGCGCAGCACCTTGGCCAGAGAGTCGGCGGTGTGGGCGTAGTCGACCACAACGGCGAAGGGCTGGCCGGCGCGAATGCGCTCCATTCGACCCGGCACGCCGGCGGCACTCGCCAGAGCGGAAGCCGCGACCTCCCAGGCGACGCCTTCGACATGCGCGATCGCCAGCGCGGCCAATGCGTTGCTGACGTTGAAGCGCCCCGGCATCGGCAGCGAGATCGGCCCGCTCCAGTCGGGCCCGACGAGCCTGAAGCGGGTGCCGTCGGCATCGGCGACCAGATCGGTGGCGCGCAGATCCGCATCGGTGTCGATCCCGTAGGTCAGCACTCGCTGGCGGGCGCGCGAACGGAAGAAGGTGAACGCGTCGTCATCGGCGTTGAGGATGGCAAGCGGTGCCTCCTCGACCAGGCGTGCCTTTGCCGCGCGGTAGGACTCCACGCTGCCGTGGAACTCGAGGTGCTCGCTCGTCACGCTCGTCACGACGCCGACGTCGAAGCGGCAGTTGCGAGTTCGCTCCAGCGCCAGGCCGTGTGACGTCGCCTCCATCACCACGCACTCATTGCCGGCCTCCACCATCCGCGCCAGGAGCTCCTGGAGCTCGAGGGACTCGGGGGTCGTGTTGCGGTCATGGTTCGGGGTGCGCTCATCCCCGATGTCGACAGCTACCGTGCCCACCATTCCAGGGGTCCGGCCGCCGGCGCGCAGCAGCTCGACCGCGAGAAACGAGGTGGTCGTCTTGCCGTCGGTGCCGGTGATGCCGATCACCGCCAGCTTCTCCGATGGCCGGCCAAACCATGCGTCGGCAACGTCCGCCAGCGCACGTCGGCTGCGGTCCACCACCAGCTGCGGGACCGATGCGTCCGGCAGCTCGTGCTCGACGACCAGGCCAATGGCACCGCTCTCCACGGCCACATGGGCAAAGTCATGCCCGTCGACATGCACGCCCGGGACGGCGAAGAAGAGCGTGCCTGGCTCCACCCGGCGAGAGTCGTAGGCGAGGGCGGTCACCTCGCCGACCGGGATGCCGACGACCCGCTCGGGACCGATGACGTCGGTGAGGGCTCCCAGACCCATGCTCATCCGCGCAATCCACGCAGCCAGCGGCGCATGATGCCGGTCGCGCCCCGCAGCCGATACAGGGCGGGGTCGACCACGAGGTCCCAACTGCCGGCCCAGGCGACCTCGCGCCCGCCGAAGCCCTTCTTGAACAGGCCGACCCCGTGCCATGGGTGGTCGGCAGCGGCGCCGGGCGGCGCGATGCCCCACAGGTCGTGCTGGCGAACGCCGCGATCACGGGCCAGACGCATCATGGCCCATTGGAGCGCATACGACGCGTAGTGCTTCGGCTCCCCGCGCTCCTCGCGGCGGGAGCCGCTGAACAGGTAGAAGGAGCGGTCGCCGGTGATCACGACCATGCCCGAGGCGAGCAGCTGCTCGGAGCGTCGCGCCTCCAGGATGGCCGCGCGTCCCGCGCCTCCGAGCGCACGCCACGCGATCCGGTAGCGCTCGATGGGTGGCATGGGGAAGCCGGCCCGCTGCTGGGTCTCCCCGACCAGGCCGTGGAGGTCGTCGATCGCGCGCTGATCCGCCCCATCCTCGGTAACCGAGACGCTGACGCCCTCTCGCTCGGATCGGCGCACGGCGTAGCGCGTGTCCTTGTCGAAGCCGGCCAGGAGAGCCTCGTCGTCGGCCAGGTCCACCAGGCGGGTGTGTCCCACCTGGAGCGTATTCGGCAGGCGCAGCAGGCCGCGCCGGTCGAAGGCTGCACGCGCGGGGTCATCCGAGGCCAGGCGCGGCTCCAGCT
>JACDBS010000170.1 GCA_013694795.1 Chloroflexota bacterium
GCTGCCGCGCTGCGCTGCCCATCGGACAGTCTGGCCGGTGACCGACGCGATCGCGTCGTAATCGGCGTCGTAGTGGACGAGCGGAAGTCCTGCCCGCTCGGCGCAGGCCGCGATGAGGAGGTCCGGATGCTTCACGCTGCGCTGGAAGCCGCCTCGCTCGTCCGCCAGGGAGCGATAGACATCGCGCGCCCTCGTCCAATCGTCGGCCACGATGGGCACCCAGTGCAGGGCAAGCAGGGCCTCCTCGAGCCGGCGGAACTCAACGCCGTTGTGGGCCGCGTGCAACAGCTCGAGCGCGACCATGTCGCAGACCGCGATCTCGCCGGCGCGCAGCGACGCCGAGAACCATGCGTCGATGGCCGGCTTCGACTTCCTCACCCAGACGCTGGTGTCAGCGAGCTCCACTCTCAGCCTGCCGTACGACCGCGACGCAACTCCTCGAGCCGCTCGGCTGAGAGTTCAGAGAAGTCGAACTCGACCAGCCACTCTCGCCGTCGGGCGGCGACCACCTCAGCCAGCGCCGCGTGAACCGTATCGGTCACCCGCTCGGTGCCGAGCACCTGCGATGCCTCCCGGATCAGATGTTCATCCAAGTTGATCGTCGTATGCCTCTTCATGCGGCATAGATAAGCACGATCATCGAAACTCGTCAAGCATGCAACCCTAAGATCGCCTGCATCGTGGAGCTGGCATTGAGGCAAGCATATCCGCAGGCGCCCATCCTCCGCGGCCCGGATTTGCCGGCACCGATAACCAACGGCCGTCGGCACGCCCGCGCTTGGCCCCCTGTTATCGCCATGGGCAAATCCGCGACCGATTACCTCCCGATTCGGCCCTTGGTTGTCCGTTGGTTACCGCCATGGGTAAATCCGGAGATAAGCCGCCGGATTCGGTTCACGGGACGAATGTGAACCGTTTCCGCGCTGGCGGATATTCGCCATAGTGACCAGCGTGAACGAACCGGAACTCGTCGCAGCCGCACGCGGCGGAGACCGCTCGGCCATGGCTGCCCTCGTGGCCCGGCATGCTCCTGCCGCGCAGCGACTCGCTCTGCACCTGGCCCGCAACAGGGCCGACGCGGAAGACGCGGTCCAGTCCGGCTTCGTGAAGACCTTCACCCACTTGGACCGATTCGACCCCACCCGCCCGTTCGAGCCGTGGCTGCTCCGGATCGTTGGCAACGAGGTGCGCAAGACGCGCCGCGACGAGGGATTCCACTGGCGCTTCTGGCAGGCTTGGCGGCCCGAGGTTGAGGCCTCCGAGAGCCCGGAATCGGCGGTCATGGTACGGCTCGAGCACCAGGCACTCCATCGGGCACTGGGGGGCCTTCGCCACGACGATCGGATGCTCATCACCCTCGCCTACTTCCTCGACCGTTCGGAGGCGGACCTGGCCGCCACTCTCGGCGTGCCCCGCGGGACGGTGAAGTCGCGCAAGCACAACGCGCTGCGACGCCTGCGCAAGGCGATGGCAGACGCCGACAGCCAACCCGAGACAGAGCCGGAGGTCACCGTCCGATGATCGACCTCGAGCAGGCGCTCCGCGAGATGGCGCGGACCGCCGTCTACCGGCCCATGCCCGACCCGACGGATGCCGTTTTGCGGGCCATCACGGAAGCAGAGGGCCGCCGTCGGGGCGGAATCGGTCGGCTGGCGTTGCGACCTCTCGTGCTGGCCATGCTGCTCACGCTGCTCGTGGCGGGGATCGCGGCGGCCGTGTACTTCATCGCGACGACCTGGCTGAGCAGCGGGCCGCGCGGGATCCAGTACAGCAACGAGTTCAGCTTCAGCGAGGTCTGGCGCGACGACGGGCCCTTCTACAGCGACTTCGCGCTCGACGCCGATGGCGCATCGGTCTATGCCCTCCGCCAGGCCGACCCGCAGCAGCCGCAGGCGGTGCTGAGCCGCCTGACCGGCCTCCAGGGTGGCGAGGTGGCGGCAACCGACCTGCTCCAGACCGATGACCTCCTCGATCCGGCCCTCTGGGACCCCGGAGCCGACCTGACGTCGACCCGCGTGGGCAGCTGGTACCTCAATGCCGAGAGGCGCATGAGCGTCGCGCCGGACGGTGGCGTCTTCCTGCTCCTGGGCGCCTGGTCGGAGGCGGACTCCACGACATTGCAGGCGGCCGCCATCGTGCGGTGGGCGCCGGGCGGCTCAGCCCAGCGCGTGCTCGGCGCCGATGAGCTCCCGGCGCTTGTCGAGGCCGACTCGTTCGGCGCCCCACCGCGCGTCTCCATCGCCGCCTCCGCGCCGGACCGCCTGTGGATCTCGCTCATCGGCCAGGCGAGCAATGAGGGATGGGGACGGCCGGTGCTTGCCACGGTCACCGATCCCAACGCGGACGGCAACTGGTCGGACCGCAGGGTGGAGGTGCTGACCCTGCCCGCCATCCCACCATTCGAGCCGGATCCCGACGGGGTCGTCCGCTGGGACCCCCTGGCGCTGGTGGCCGAGCCGTCGGCCGGCGGCGTGGATCGTTCGGGATCGGTCCTGTACCCGGCGCTCAGCTTCGACGGCACGTACCGGGTCGCGCGCGTGAGCGTGGGCGGCGAGGCGGAGGTCATCTTCGAGCAAGAGGTCGGGCGCCACGACGGGCCGGAACCGGCCCTTGCGCCCCGGCTCGTCGTCGACGGGGGCGAGGTCGCCCTGCGCGAGCTCGTCGCCGGATCCCTCACCCGGACGACGCGCGTGTCACGGATCGCCGAAGACGGCACGGTGACCGATATCGCGCGCTCCATCGACTTCGGCCCGCAGGCCATCGTTCCGGATCGGCTAGGCAACATCTTCGTCGTGGTGCAGG
>JACDBS010000174.1 GCA_013694795.1 Chloroflexota bacterium
CTCCTGCAGCATGTCGCTGGTGAGGTTCTTCGCGTCATCGGTGCTCTCGAAGTTGCCGGTGAACGAGCCGGAGGCGGAGTCATTCGGGTCGCGTCCACCCAGGACGCGAACGTCGGCGCCCTGCTCCTCGTTCCAGTAGTTCGCGCCGGCGATGAAGCCGTCCATGAAGTCGGTCACGCCGGGGCCGATGTTGATGCCTCCGAAGGTGCCCATGACACCGGTCTTCGACCATGAGGCCGATGCGTAGCCGGCGAGCATCGCCGCCTCGGCGGTGTTAAAGACGAGACCCTCGACGTTCGGAAGCGCGGGGTCGTAGGCGAAGTCGACGATCGCGAAGCGAATGTCGGGGTTCGCCTCCGCGGCCGCGGCGGTCGCGTCACCGAGCAGGTAGCCCACGGTGACGATCATGTCGCAGCCGTCCGCGACGTGCTGGTCGATGTTCCGAGCGTAATCCTCGGCGGAGCGCGACTCGAGGAAGGTGACCTCGACGCCGAGGTCTGCCTGCGCGTCCTCCATGCCCTTCCAGGCATTTTCGTTGAAGCTGTTGTCGTCGATGCCACCGACGTCACTGACCATGCAGGCCTTGAAGTCGACTGATGCCGCTTGGCTCTCGCTGGCAGCCGCCGACTCGGCGGCGCTCTCGCTGGCAGCTTCCGACTCGCTGGCTGCAGGGCTCTCCCCTCCGCCGGTGCAGGCCGCCAGGATCAGCATCAGGATGGCGAGAACGGCCATCATCGAGCTGGGGTGCTTCCGCATCTGTTTCCTCCACACCAATCGGTGCGCTCTGCCGCGATCCTCGCGGCGCCTCCGGTGCGCTCGGGCCTAGGTGCCTGGCGCTGAATCTGCGGCATCATACCGCCTTGCTTCCCCAGCGCTCAAGGGCATTCGCGCCCGTATGATCGGCGGCATGGCCGAACTTCCACCCCGCGTTCGCCTGGTGATCTTCGATCTCGACGGCGTCATCTACCGTGGGAGCGACCCTGTCCCCGGATCGCCCGAGCTCGTCGCCTGGCTGCATGCCACCGGGACGGCCGTGCGGTTCGCCACCAACAACTCGATGGTGACTCGCGCCGGATACGTCGAGCGCCTGGGCGCCATGGGCATCCCGACCACCGTCGAGGAGATCGTCACCTCCACCTCAGCCACGGTCGAGCACCTGCGCCGGCATGCGCCCGAGGTGCGGTCGGTGCTCGCCATCGGCGCGGATGGGATGCGCGAGGAGCTGACGACGGCCGGCTTGGATGTCGTCATGGCCGATGCGGTCGAGCCGCCGACGCATCCGGGTGGGCCGCTCCTGCGCCGATTCGACGCCGTGGTGGTGGGCCTGGACCCGCTGGTCGACTACGCGCGCCTGGCCATTGCCATGAGCGCCGTGGCCGGCGGGGCGCAGCTGGTTGCCACCAACGCCGATACCCGCTACCCGACGCCGGCCGGCTTTCTGCCCGGTGCGGGGTCGATCGTGGCGGCGCTGGCCACCGCCACCGGCGTCACTCCGGAGGTGATCGGGAAGCCAGCGCCGGCCATGTTCCGCGCCATTACGGAGGCGAGCGGCATTCCGGCCGCGGAGTGCGTTGTCGTGGGCGACAACCCGGATGCGGACGTTGTCGGGGCGCATCGCGCCGGTTGCGCGGCGATCCTGGTCCTGACTGGCGTCGCCGACGCCGCGCTGGCCGCCGGGCTGAGAGGTGAGCGGGTCCCCGAGGCGGTGGCCGCCGGGCCGGCCGAGGTCCGAGTTCTCCTCGAGCCACGCCTCAGCTGATGGCCGCCATACGCCAGGCGTCCCACGCGCGCACCGCATCTGCCCGCAAGAGCGCCATGACGGCGACCGGTGTGAACGCGCGATCGAATCCGTTGAGCGCGATCGCGGCCAGCTCGTCGCGCGTCAGCGCGAGCTCGGTGGCGCAGCGCGCCATCTCGTCGGTGAGCGAGGTGCCGGTCACGGTGCGGTCATCGGTCGAGATGGTGACGCTCACGCCCGCGCGATGGAGCGCGGCGAGCGGATGGTGCGACACGTGGTCCACGATGCCGGCCTGGACGTTCGAGGTCGGGCACAGATCCAAGGTGACGTCGCGACCTCGAAGCAGATCAAGAACGGCCTCATCCGCGGCGGCGCTCACCCCGTGCGCGACCCGGCGCACGCCGAAGTCGAGCACCTCGCGCACCCGTTGCGCACCGGCCACCTCGCCCGCATGCGCGGTCAGCGCCAGCCCGGCCTCACGCGCGGTCACGAACGCGATCGCGTGCGGCGGCGCCGGCCAGTCGGCCTCGGGACCGGCGAGGTCGAAACCGATCACCGGACGGCCGAACGCGGCAGCCGTGCGTGCCAGCTCGGCGTTGGCCGCCGGTGGATGCGATCGCATGGCGGTCACGATGAGACCGACGAGCGGTGTGTCCGGCCCGCGCACCGCGGCCGTGCGGGCGACACCGTTTGCGACAGCCTCGATGACGCCCTCGACGCCGAGGCCACGCTCGAGGTGCAGCCGTGGCGCCCAACGGATCTCGGCATATCTGACGCCATCGGCGGCGAGGTCCTCGACGAGCTCGCTCGTGGCTCGTTCGAGCGCTTCGCGTGTCTGGAGCAGCGCGATGGGCAGATCGAAGAAGCCGAGCAGCTGCGCCTGGTCGCGGCAGCGCATCGGTCCGACCATTCGGCCACGGGCGTCATCAAGGCTCATAGGCAAGCCGATCTCGGCCGCCAGCTCGACCGCCGTCTCCGGACGGACCGATCCGTCGAGATGCTGGTGGAGTTCCGCCTTGGGAAGGGCGCGGAGTACGTCGGGATCCACGCACGCATGATAGGCACTCGCACCCTGATTTCCGTCGTCGCCGCCACCGTGGTGGTGGGCATGGGCCTGGGCGCCGGAGGCCCGCGGCCTGAAGTCGAGATCGGCGCCCGTCGGCTGGTCATCGAGCGCGCGGATCGCGCCGACCAGGCGCTTGCCGGGCTCCAGAGGGCGCTGGCACCGGCGCTGGACGCGGCGCGCGGCGGCGC
>JACDBS010000187.1 GCA_013694795.1 Chloroflexota bacterium
CGTCGGCGCCGGCCGTGCTCCAGATCCGAGGTGCGCGGGATGCTGCGCGGGTACTCCGCCGGACGGCGCGGCACGAAGGCCAGGATCCAGGAGAGGAGGGTCAGGACGCCGTGCCCGATGGCGGTCCTGGCCCCTTCCGCTGCGTCGCCGGCGTGATGCAGCCCGCGACCGATGGCGTCGGCCAGGGGCACGGGGCTCTGGTCGGGCAGGCCGGCGAACGGCTCCGCAGGGCGTACCGGCTCGAGATGGTGCGTGCTCGCGGTGGCGGCCAACTGGTCGATCTCGATCGCCAGCATGCCGTCGGACCCCGTGCCGCCACGGATCGCAAAGACCTGCTGGAGGTGCTCGACCGCCTGCGACGGGCGCATCTCGGCCAGGGACCGCTTGAGCTCATCGACCCCGACGGTCTGCGCGAAGTGACGGCTGACGAGGCCGATGCGGTCGCCCGTGGCCAGCGCACCGTGCCACGTGTAGGGCTCCACCTCCAACGCCTCTCCCAGGCTGGCGGCCACTCGCCGGCGTCGAATGCGCGGATCCTCCTCCGTAACCGCGGGCGGGGGCGGCACCTCGTACATCCGGCCGTCGCGGACGACCACAGCGCTGGCCGGGCCGAGCTTGGCCACGTGCGCCTCCCGCCCGAGCACGACCATGGCCACGATGCTGACGCCCGAGCGGTGCGGGATGGCCAGCCGGCGACGTCCGTGGTAGAGGCGCCGGTTGCCGGCGGAGAGCGCCTTCGAGAGCGCGACGAGCACGCCGGCCGACAGGTCGTAGTAGTAGTCGGTCCGGATCGCCTCGAGCACCTCGCTTGCGGCCCTGGCGAGGCGCGGATTGCCACCGGTGAGCTGGGCCAGGAGGAAGAGGCTGCCCTTCGTTCGCGCCTGGGCCCCCACCGCCGGGTCGTGGAACGCAACCACGTCGAATGCATCGGCTGGCCGCTCCTCGGCGGACGGCAGTCCAATCCTGGTCGCGAAGCGGTTCGTCATGGCTGGCCCGGGATAGCTGGTGTTGCGTACCTGCACCCGATTATAGGTCCGGCTCAGGCCGCTCCTCGACCCACCGATACGGCCATTGCCCGCAACTCAATGGTCGCCCCCGGCCGACCCTTCATGCGCTGGTTCACGGCCCAGACGAGCGCCTCGCCGCGCAGGGTGAGCTCCTGGGCGAGCATCGCGTCCGACGCCTCGACATGCGCCGTACCTTGGCTCACCCGCGTCACGCGGCTGGTGAAGGGCCCGCGCTCGAGGCGTCCTTCGGCCATCACCTCGGTCCACGCCAGCCGCACCTGCGCCAGCGCCAGTTGCTCCGCGGCGCCCGGGCCCATGGAGGCCGCGAGGGCCTTCTGGACGACGACGCCAGCCTCGTCCCGGCCGCTCACGAGGCGCGCTCCAGGCGGCCGTCCGAGATGCGCCAGATGGCCGCATCTCGCAGTCGAGCGGGCTGCATGGCGGCGGGGTCGGTGGTGGTCACGATCACCTGGCCGCGGCCAACCAGCAGCTCCGACAACCGTGCAGCACGCTCCGGGTCGAGCTCGCTGAAGACATCGTCCAGGAGGACGATCGGCCGTGGTCCGTTGACACCGAGCAGATCCGTCTCGGCCAGCTTCATGGCCAGGATGATGGTGCGCTGCTGCCCCCGGCTGGCGTGCGCCGCTACATCGCGCCCCGCGAGGCCGGCGCGCAGGTCGTCGCGCTGGGGCCCGACCAGACTCATGCCATTCCATGCCTCTCGCTGGCGGACCTCGGCGATCCTGCGGCGGTAGGCCTCTACCAGCTCGATGTCGGTCGGTACTCGCTCGGACGGTACGACGCGCTGCGACCAGGCCTCCTTGAGACTGTCCGCGTACGTGAGCGTGACCGAGGCGCCGCGCTCGGCGGGTACGGCGACCGCGTCATGCAGCGGGCCGATGCGCTCCCCGAGATCCCGCACAACCTCCAGCCGCGCGCGCATCACTCGCGCTCCGACCTGCGCCAACTGCTCGTCCCAGAACGCCAGGCTGTCGAGCGTCGCCTCCTCCGCACGGATGGCACGTAGCAGCGCGTTCCGCTGAGCGAGGATGCGGGTCACCTCGACCAGGTCCCGCGCCGCGCGCCGGTCGCGCTGGGCGCCGATGCCATCGAGGAAGCGGCGCCGGTCCGAAGGCGATCCGACCAGGAGCAGCATCTCCTCCGGCCGGAAGAGCACCGAGCGAGCGGTCTCGGCGACGGTCGACGGTCGGCGTGGCACGCCGTTGACGGTCAGGCGCTTGCGGATACCGGCGGGGGGCGGCGCTCCGGGCAGCACCAGCTCGAGCGTCGCTCCTCCCGCCGCCGTGCCTCCGCCCAGCTCCAGTCGGACGCGCCCGAAGCTCGCGCCGTGCCGAACCAGGTCGGCCTCGACCGTTGCACGGTGTGAATGGCCGGTGATCGAGACGTGGATCGCCTCCAGCAGGTTCGTCTTGCCCGTCCCGTTCGGGGCGACGATGATGGTCAGGCCGGGATCGGGTAGCAGCTCGGCGGCCACGTAGCTGCGGAAGTCGGTGAGTACGAGCCGCGTCAGTTCCATCGTGGCGCTCGCGGCGCTCGCGGCGGCGCGCAGCGCCATGGTCAACCTAGGACGCGGTGCGCACCGGCATGATGACGTGGACGTAATCATCCTTGCCGATGCCGCGGATGACGCCCGTCGCCAGCGGGCCGGACAGCTCGAGGACGGCCGCGTCCGCGCCGAGCGCACTGAGCACGTCGATCAGGTAGCGGGCGTTGAAGGCGATGGAGGTCGGCGAGCCCTCGATGGCGGCCTCGACCGTATCGGCGTTGTCGCCGACGTCGGCGGCATGAGCGGTGATGGCCACGCCGGTGGCATCCCCATTCTCGCCGCCCAGCTCGATCTTCACGATGTTGGCGCTGTCGCGCGCGAAGATGCTGGCCCGCCGCGTCCCGGCCAGGAACGATTCGCGGTCGATGACGGCACGCGAGCTGTGCGAAGTCGGGATGACCGGCTCGTAGTTGGGGAACTGACCTTCGATCAGGCGGCTGACGAGGTCGATTCCCTCGAGGTGGAACAGGACCTGGCTCTTGTTCGGGGTCACCGTGATCTCGATGGGCGCCTCCGCATCGGGCAGGACCCGTATGAGCTCCGCGTACGATCGGCCGGGCACCACGATCACCATCTCCGGCGAGACCGGCTTATCGAGCTTCACCGTCCGCACCGCGATCCGGTAGTTGTCCGCGGCGGCCAGGGTCATTGTGTCGCCGTTCAGCCTGGTCAGCACGCCAGTCAGAATCGGCCGGCTCTCGTCCGAGGCTGCCGCGAACACGACCTCGCCCAGCGCCTCGCGCAGAACGCGCGCGTCCACGCTGGTCGCCGGTGCCTCGCCGATGGCCGCGACGACCGGAAACTCATCGGCCTCGATGCCCTTGATGCTCGAGCGGTTGTTGCCGCAGGTCAGCTTCAGCGTGCGGTCCTTCGCTGAGAGGACCAGGTCGATCCTCTGGTTCGGCAACGAGGTGACGAGATCGGTCAGCAGCTTGGCCGGCACCGTGATCTCGCCCTCCTCGGCGACCTTGCCCGGTACCCAGCAGTTGATCCCGATCTCCAGGTTGGTCGCCGTCAGCTTGAGGCCGGAGCTCTCCGTCTTGAGCAGCACGTTTGCCAGCACCGGCAGGGTGGCACGGCTGCTCACCGCGCGGCTGACTGTCTGGAGCCCGCGCGCCAGGTTCTCCTGCATTACCGAGACATTCATGCCGACCTCATCTGCTCATCCGTTATCCACGGATCCTCTCGATGTCTCTATCGGTTTCCCGTAAGGATACTCACCCGTCGTCGTCCCTAGTAGGCGTGTGGACGATGTGGACAAGAGCCTCATTACCGATCTCAACGGAGCGCCCGATCCTCTGCGGATAAATAACCGTAGATGGTGGATCGCCCTGCCCACGCTGCGCATGGACGGGGGAGAATTCACCGATGTGTGTGGATGAAGCCTACCCACCCGGCTCGGTGGGCGCCCCGATTGTCCACACCCGGCCCGAGATATCCACCAGATCAGGCCACTTATCCACCGAAGGCGTCATTTCCGGTGCCGACGACCACCGGATCACTCGGAGTAGATCATCTCCCGCACCGCACTGATCTCGCGCCGCATCTCCTCATTCTCGCTCAGCTCTCTCGCGATCTTGTCGCAGGCGTGGAGCACGGTCGAGTGGTCGCGCCCACCCAGCTCGGCGCCGATGCGCAGCAGGCTGATGTCGGTTTCCTCGCGGATGAGGAACATCGCGATCTGGCGCGGGACGACGATGACGCGGTCGCGCTTGCTGGACCGCAACTGGTCGAGATTGACCCCGTAGTAGTCGGCCACGGCGCGCACGATGCGCTGCGGCGTGATCGACTTCTTGCGTGGGTTGTACATGACATTGCTGAGCACGGCGGAAGCGAGCTCGATGTTCACAGGCATCCCGCTCATGCTGGCGTAGGCGACGACCCGGTTCAGGGCACCCTCCAGCTCGCGGACGTTGCTCACCACCTTGCGCGCGATGAACTCGATCACCTCGGAAGGGATGAGGTGGAGCTGGTCCTCCGCCTTGGAGCGCAGGATGGCGATGCGGGTCTCGAGGTCCGGCGGCGTGAGGTCGGCGATGAGGCCCCACTCGAAGCGGCTGCGCAGCCGTTCCTCCAGGGTGGTGATCGCCTTCGGCGGTCGGTCGGATGACAGGACGACCTGCTTGCCGGCCTCGTGAATGGTGTTGAACGTGTGAAAGAACTCTTCCTGGGTGCGCTCGCGGTCGGCGATGAACTGGATGTCATCGATGAGCAGCACGTCGATGCGCCGATATCGGTTACGGAAATCCTCCATCTTCTGCTCGCGGATCGAGTTGATGAAGTCGTTGGTGAACTTTTCGCTCGTCGCGTACAGGATCCGCTTGCGGGGGAACTTCGCCGCCACCGCGTTTCCGATGGCGTGCATGAGGTGGGTCTTGCCGAGGCCCACGCCGCCGTACAGGAAGAGCGGGTTGTAGGCGTGGCCCGGGCGTTCCGCGACCGACAGCGCCGCCGCGTGCGCCAGGCGGTTGGCCGAGCCGACGATGAAATTGCTGAAGGTGTATCGGCTGTTCAGGTTGAGCGTGTTGCCGCCGGCGCTGAGAGGCGGCATGGCGACCTGCGCCTCCTCGTCGACCTGCTGGGGCACAGGGCCGGAGGCATCGGCGACAACGAACTCCACCTGGACCGATCCGCCAACGACGCGCGCCAGGGTCTGGCTGATCAGTGGCCGGTATCGGTTGTCCAGCCAGTCACGAGCGAAGCCGTTGGGCGCCGAGATGCGGTATCGGTTGTCCTCGATCTCGACGAGCTGTGTGTCCTTGAGCCAGGTCTCGAAATTTGCCGGGGAGAGAGAGACCTGCAGCTCGCCGAGGGCGGCGCGCCACACCTGCTTCGCTTCCATCAATCGAGGTACTCCGAGCCAATCTGCGGGTGCTGCCAGCAAGGGCGAATGAGTCCGCCTCCGGAGCCAGATCGGACGAAAAATGGAGCGGTCCGGGCCGGGGGTCGGGCAACTATAGCAGTGCCTCAAACGACCCGGCAACGATTTGACCACACCCCCCGCGCGCCGGTAGAATCGCGCATCAGAGCGAGACGGGCGCGCAGGCTGGCGAAACGCCAGCCGTTCGTGTGTGAGGGCCCCGAAACGCGAACGTTGAACGAGGAATTGGCACGCACCCATGTCGAAGAGGACGTATCAGCCCAAGAAGCGCGCGCGCAAGCGCGAGCATGGCTTCATGGCCCGCATGGCTTCGAAGGCGGGTCGGCGCGTGCTCGCTCGTCGTCGAGCCAAGGGGCGCAAGCGGCTGACCGTCTGATCGCCGAGGGGCCCCGAACGACCGTGCCCGTGCTGCCGACTCTGCGGCGCCGCGCGGACTTCGAGGCGATCGGCCGTCACGGTACCGCGCGCTCGACACCGCTCCTGGTCCTCCGCTGGCTGAGGACCGATCGGGCCGAGACGCGCGTCGGGCTGTCAACGCCGCGCACACTCGGCGGCGCCGTTCAGCGCAATCGGGTACGTCGTCGGTTGAGAGTTCTGCTTCGCGAGCGGCTGGAGCACCGGATCGGTTCTGGTTGGGATCTGCTCCTCATCGCGAAGCCGGCGGCGGGTAACGTGAGCCATGCCGAGCTGGGAGCGGCGATCGACGCGCTGCTGGCTCGGTCGGATATCGGTATATGAAGAGAATCGGCCTGGGACTGATCGTTGCCTACCAGAAGTTGACCGGCTGGATGCCGCCAAGCTGCCGGTACTCGCCCACCTGCTCGGCGTACACCTACCAGGCGGTTGATCGTTACGGACTGCTGCGCGGCTCGTGGATGGGCGCGAAGCGCATCGGTCGATGCAATCCATTCCATCCGGGCGGCTATGACCCGGTCCGCTAGAAGTAGACGAGTGGGAAGACTTTGACCCCGATCATCGGCGCAGGCTTCTTGGGGATCGAGCACTTCACCCCGCCATGGGACGTCTTCTTCCTGCCCCTGTTCAACCTCCTCGTCTTGTTCTATCGCCTCCCCTTCTTCGACTTCGCGCTGGCGATCATCGTCTTCACAGTGGTCATCCGGACCGTGCTCGCGCCGCTCTTCGTGCGCCAGATCCGCTCGCAGAAGGAGATGCAGCGGATGCAGCCGCTCATCCGCGAGGTGCAGCGCAAGCACAAGGGCAACCGGCAGAAGGTCTCCGAGGAGACCATGGCGCTCTACAAGGAGCACGGCGTTAACCCGGCCGCCGGCTGCCTGCCCGTCATCCTCCAGTTGCCGATCCTGTTCGCGCTCTACCAGGCGCTCATTCGCGCGTCCGGCATCATCCAGGGCTTCCGGCCCGACAGCGGTAACCAGGCCGCCTTCGACGTGCTCCAGGCGCAGAACCTCGTCACGGCGGTCGAAGGCCGCACGGATTGGTACGAGATTGCCGTGAATGGCGCCTGCAACTTGCCCGAGTTCAACCAGCTGCCGCAGTTCCTGCCGCTGAACTGCCAGCTCATCGATCCGATCAAGCTCACCCAGCCCGTGGACACGACCATCGGCTGGCTGCTGGGGCTCGATCTTGCCCAGATCGATACGGTCTTCGCGCTCCCGCTGTTCGGCGGGTTCGCGCTCTCCCTCCTGGCCGTCATCGCCGCCGTCCTGCAGTTCGTGCAGGTCAAGATGACAAGCCCTCGGCCAAATCCGGAGGACCCGACCTCCAGCATGACGAGCACCATGACGTACACATTCCCGTTGCTCACCATCGTCTGGGGCGGCATCTTCCCGAGTGGCCTGATCCTGTACTGGATCGTGTACACGGGGTACCTGGTGGTCCAGCAGTACCTCATCATGGGTTGGGGCAACCTCTTCCCGCTCTTCGGCTGGTCGCCCGCCTGGGCGCATGCGCCGGAGGCCGATGCAGCGCCCGCGCCGCGTCCGAAACGAGTCGAGACGACCGATGCGCCCGCAGAGACCCCCCAGCCCGCGAACCCCCGCGCCCCCGCGTCGGGCGGCAACCGCAGTAACCCGCGGCCCGCGAACCGAAAGCAGGGAAACGCCAAGAAACGAGGCCGAAAGCGATGACCTTCCGAGAATTCACCGGCAAGAACGTAGAAGAGGCGATCCGTACTGCCATGGCCGAGTTCAGCTCGGACCTGAGCGACCTCGAC